>JBPCNB010000575.1:0-1824 GCA_051001675.1 Nitrososphaeraceae archaeon
AAGACCCATAGCTTTAGTTGTTGCCAAAAGATTAGCAGCTATTACACCAGAGTCCCAGAACCAATGGCGATATGACCTCGATTGATACTTCCAAGCATTTCGCCATGCAAAAGAGGTTAAAATTAAACTAATTGGTGACTCTAATACACTCCGGGTATCTGCTGTAGTCGCGGATAATTGCTGTCTATAGTCACCGTCTCGAATCTGAGTAAGACTAAAGTCTGCTGGGTTAAAGTGGTATACCCCGGCTCTTAAATCTGGTGGGATATCGCGGCAAACAACATACAATTCAATAGGATATAGTGCACCAGTGGCTGAAGCTGCACGCATATAGTATGTTGCTAAATCGTATTTAATCGCTCTAGTAATTCCTGCTGAAAAGAACAAGATCTCAGCTAAGTCATTGATATCCAATTCCAGGCTTTTGTCTGAAGAGCTAGAATTTTTACTTACATAATTTACGTTCTTAGCATCCTTACCAGTATCCGCTACTTTTGGATTTGTATTGCTAATAGACGTAATAGCGTCAAGCAGTGGACGAGGAAAGTCTGTAGGAAGAGGATACCTTGGAAAATCGGTAGTGTATATTTTGAATGGTATAGGACGATTGTTAAAATCGAGGTACTGCCTTTGGGTCATTAGGCTAATTTCTGAATGTTTCGTTGCTTCGTGGTAGTTATATGCTGAACGAATGTGTTTGTTCATCGTCTTATTATATGATCAAGGAACGATATATACACAAAGATTCATGATGTACTATTTGGCAACGGCGTTAGATATTCTATGCAAGGCGTCTTCTGTTCCTTCTGTTATGTGCTTTTTTATTAATCCCCTGAACAGTCCAAAGATGCCCTTTACGCTGATATTCCATTGCACATCAACTCGAGTTTTATTTGTTCCAATTGGGGTGAGCACAATATTTTTAGTACCGATTATGGCTCCATCAGTAATCTTTTTCTTAACTGAATTTTTAGGATTTAAGGTAATTACTTCTTTGCATTTAGAATTTCTAAATGCGATTACTGCTTCTCTTTCTATCACATTCCCGTCTTTTCTTATATTCTTGATTGACTTAGTACCGTGCCAAAATTCCGGTTCTCTATCAACGTCTGAAATAATATTCCATATGCTATCCTGCGATGCTTCTATTTGTTTTGTGGTGTGAAAGTCAACCATATTTAATTTCCTTCTGATCAGACCACTATTTTGATATATCTAAGAAACTAGTTCTAATATTGCAACCTCTGTTCTGTTTGCATGCCATTAGTTCAAAAACTTGACCTAAACAAAGCAATCATCAAGGGTTGGTTCTCAAAAATGTTCTTCTTGTGGGTGTGGATGGATAAGCGTCAAAAATAGTGAATTTACAAAAAGTATATGCTAAACTCAATTAGCATCGCTACTCCTACTGTAAATAGAGACACTAACGGCGATAACTTTGCTATGAAGAATTACCTACGCTTGTCGGTGTGTTGATCATTAATCGAGGCTTTTAATTCATCAAGGCTGTTGTTTGACACGGATAGGAACGCAAATGGCATTTGGAAGATTCCTTAACTAATATCTGAGCAAGTGTATCTTTAGTTTTTATAATAAATATAAATAAATACTGAAAATAATTCATATTTTAGTAAAAAAATTCTGTCACTCATATAGAAATGCCCTCAAAACTTATATTGTTGGATATTCATTCTGTTAGAGACAATAAGATCGGTAATGAACCTACAAAAATTACAACAGTTTATGGCAACAAATCAGTGCAAGAACATATGCGACTCAAGCACTAATCTTACAGGAATACATACAGAAAGAGCGCTATTATCA
>JBPCNB010000576.1:0-17930 GCA_051001675.1 Nitrososphaeraceae archaeon
ATTACATTCTGCGCAAGTATGATACTGCTCATCCTTTTTACATAATTCACAGAGTGGTGGTGTTGTCATTGTTCCAAAAACTCAAATGTTCTCGTTTGACTGTGGTTCTACAACCCTAACGGCATCACTAGGAGTAACTATAGTCATACTGCTATTATAGCTTCTTTCTCTCTTAATATGCGAGCATAAATCAGAGCATGTTGGCTAGCTACGGTTTGCCAGCTAATTTCTTTCCGAAATGCTTCGACCGTATTGATATATTTAGTGTAATCTCGGTCTAATATTACTAGCGACTTTGAAAATTCTTCAGGAGTACGATTTACAGTTATTCCTAGTCCTTTCTGGGAGAATTCTTCAAAGAACTCCAAATTAGTAGCTATAAATGGAAGCCCATGAGCTAATGCATCAAACATCACACCTGAGCCAGAACTTACTGTGTAAGGAAGAATTACAGCATCAGCTGAATAAAATAAAAGAGAGAGCTCTTTTTCAGTAAGGAAATCCTTTTGCAAATTCACTATATTATTTTTAACAAAATTTGGATTAAAATTCTCTGTACTATAATGGTTTTTTGAAGAGTTTACAACGATTGTCCATCCTTCTGGTACATTCATCTTCTCTATAATATCCCAACCCTTAGTGGCTGTCATAAAGCCAAGAGCCAATACTATTCGGCCATCTACAGGAAGCGCGAATAATTTCCTTGCATCTTTTTTTGAAATACTAAATGATAAAGAAGGTTCAGCACCATGCAAAATGACTTCGCCTCCCCCAACCATCTTAGACATGTAATGTGAGAATACTATACTTGCTTCACTCCTCAACAATTTCTCTTTATTCAAGTTGTGAAATGAGTGAAAATTGAGCAACATCTTCCAATATCTGATAATATTCTTTGAGTATCTTCTAAGGTTATTTCCTTTAGATGCATCTTTGAAAGATGTAATCAAATTGAACCATTGCTTGAAAGGATAGGCTGAATGAAAAGTCGTTATTACTGGTGTCTTGCAATCTCTGTAGAACGAATCGATGTTGGTGTTTGTCTTTTTGGGGTATATAGGATTTAATTTTAAGCCGTATAAACCATGTTCATATTGAATATGTACTAAATCTGGCTTTATTTTCTCAACTATTTCTAACAAAACCTGGGAATTCGCTGGGTTATCTGGAGATAGGCCAGAAAATTCACCGTTCCCTAACTTATTGCATACTACCTGTACGTCAAGCCCAAGTTTGCGCAAATCTTTTGTTAGATTATAAGTATAACGTCCTACACCCCCTTGCATCGGAGGATATTCGGTAGAAACCATCAATATACGGGTAGGAGTACTAGTAGTTTGAACAAGCACGTTTTAATCAATATACTATTACGTATATAAGTTTTGGTTCGAGTTTGGCATAATGCTTAAATATAAATACAAACTAGTATTGTGCTAGATGCCTACCAGATACACCATGACAGTCACCTCAGTGGGCTCTAGTTCAGTAATAGTCTTGCCCAAGTCTGTAGTGGATGGATTCAATTTAAAAAAAGGTGATAGGTTAGAAATGACAGTAACCGATGATGGGATATTCATTCCATTGACAGAACAAAAAGAAGATAGAAAAAATGACTTTCCTAGATTGCAAAAATAAAGGCTGGTATAATTAAAATGTCATAATACGAACGGCTGTTATCGAAATTACCTCTATACAGAGAAGTCTTATATTGACTAGTACAGTTAAGGCGACATGTCGAAATCGTATTATTTACTTATTTTATTCTCCTTTATTTGCCAGTTGCTCGTTAATCTTCCTAGTAGTCAGATTTTTTCGAGGTAAATCCTCTGATTTGTTCTGTGTGAATGACGAATAGTAAATGGCAATGTCGAATCCTAAGGAAAAAAACTACTTTGATGACGATATTTTCTATCTTTAAAATCGTGATGCTGATTGATGATTCATATAGCAAAGAAATTCGATCTAAGAAATAATGACGAAGCAGTATTACCGTGAAAGACATGAGATAATTGCAGGTATGTTAAGGACTATTAGTGATAGCGGTACTGAGGGTGCTTCAAAAACACCAATTATGTATAAATCATTTCTTTCTTACGCACAATTGAAAGAATATCTTTTGTTTCTCGTAGAAAAAGGTCTGGTTGAAGAATATCATCACCAAAAGAAAGAAAAGGAGAATAAAACGGGAAAAAAGAGTAGCCGGGATGATAGATTCAGTTACAAAATAACAGAAAGAGGCATTCATGTATTGCAAATCTGTGACGAAATAAATATTTTGATAGGCCCAAAGTGACTATGCAATCTATATTCTGTGAAGTTCTTACATACATGGAATCTGGCTGGACATTTAAGAAATATAGCGGAATTCCTCTATTTTATGTGGACAGCTTACTTGGGAAGGAGGTAGAACCTTAAAACTAACCTTATACTTCAAGGACAGATCAGCCTCTACACAGTGAAGCAAGAAAGGCCGTGAAATAGTAGTGCGTAAATATTGCAAAATGTCTTTTCTGTGCAGTTATCATCGTATCTTACCGCCTTCCACTAAGTATGTCATTTAATATTGTTAGATCAAAAATATTTGAAAGGTCCAGCTTGCTTCCTCCATTTCCCAGATATCCCAATTCATATGCGTTATCTGCCATCTTGAGCAAAGATTCTTTTATTGGATCATACGTAAGTTCTAATCTCATCAATGCATCTCTTATCTCATCTTCTGGGATAGTTTTGCCGGTAATCTTCTTAAGCGCACCGTTAAATGTGGTGATTGCTTGTTCTTTGTTTTCATTTATCCATACTGTTTTGTCAATATGTGCCTGTAATAGTCGCTTAATTATGTCTGGATTCTCCTTAAGATAATCTGTTCTTGCTATTATATTTGCAGTTACAAACTTTCCATCTGGTGGCCACAGCTCTCTTTCATCAACAAATATCTTACCGTTAGCTTCCTTTACAAGCCTTGTAGCCCATGGTTCAGGCACCCAAGCACCATCAATTTCCATCTTTAACATTAAAGTCAGAATGTCCGCCGGTGTGATAGGCACTACAGTTACATTTCCTCCATTTTCGGTAGTCTTAAATCCATTATCCATTAAATATTTTCTTAAGGCTACGTCCTGCGTATTGCCACGTTGAGGAGAAGCAAACTTTTTGCCCCCCAAATCCTTCATGGACTCTATTCCAGAATCGTTTCTGACTACAAATGATGCTCCACCACTGGCTACCCCTGATATTATTCTAATACCTTGTCCTCCTGATGCTAAATAACCGTTGATAGCTGGATTTGGCCCAACGTATGCTACATCTATTTGACCACCAAATAATGCCTCTATGGCTGAAGGTCCTGCGTTAAAGACAAACGATTCAATCTTGACACTATTGTTACCATTACTGTTATTAGCATTCAAAATTCTTTGAAAGTCTCCTCCTTGTTGTAAACCTATTACCGCTTGAGCATGATTAAGATTGGGAAAATATCCTATCCTCAAAGTTCTGGATTGTGAACTCACCTCATTATTGTTATTCTCGCTTTCATCATTATTGTTGTCATTATCTGCCGGTATATTTAAAAAAGAGACACCGTTATTTCCATACTGTGTACTAATAATAACTGCAATAATTATACCCGCAGATAATAGAAACTTAGACCTTGTATCCATAATTTTTACCTTCGATAATTGGGAGTATATGTACGTATTTGTAGAATTAAATATTAGCTTACTTAGCAGCTCGAAGATTTAATTAATCAGCAGGTCTATTATTTCTGGCTTCAACACAGTCACATATAATGGCTACCAGCCTAGAACTTTTGCAGACTTGGCAGCAGCTTCGTCTAGTGCTTGTTTGGGTTCTTTCAACCCGTTATAAACATCGTCTAGTGCTTGTTTTATATGCTCAGCTATTTGAGGATACTCGGGTATGTTGGGTCTGTTATATCCACTTTCGATCATATCTATTAGCTGACTGTAGTATGGAATAGTATTATTTGCAGCTTGTGAGTAGTTACCTTCACCAATTGGTATTTGAGTTGGGAGATTTGCATGAGCTGCTAAATAGGGTGCAAGGATTTTTGGCTCCAGTATTGTTGTAATCAGTTCCCATGCAAGATCTTTGTGAACAGATGTTGAAGGAATACTTAGCGCCCATCCTCCCATCAAAGTGGCACTTTTGTTATCCAAGTTTGGCACAGGAAACATCGGTATAAAGCCTACTTTCTGTTCAAACTCCATCCGCTTCTCAGGAGTGCTGAGTGGTATATGATGCTGTAAGGCTTCTATCATTACTGCAAACTTCCTATCCAAAAACTCCTCTCCCCACAAGTGCTTTTCCTGTGGCTTTATACGAGCTTCAACCTGCGATTTGATAAATTCGAGGGCTCTAACCCCCTGTGAACTATTGTATGCAGGAAACCAATAAACCCCTTCTGTAGGATGTCCGTCTCTTGGTTCAATTATATATCCGCCGAGCATCCATAGATATGGATACCAGATGTCTGGTGAATGACTTGCACCAGTAAGATGCATACCTTCTATTCCTTGTGGTCTTAGAACGGAATTGAGTTTCTTGGCAGATGCGATATATCCATCCCATGTCTTTAGAGAATTAGGATCAACTCCTGCTTGACCAAGCAAATCTTTCCAATACCATATCCCTCTTACATCAGTCCAGGCCCATATACCATAAATCCTGTCGTTGTATACAGTTCCATCCAAGTTTGCTTCATAGAAATCAGAAAATCTTCCCCAGTTTTTCATTCTGTCAGTAAGATCTGTCAAAAGACTTCTTTCAGCAAATTCTCCGAGCCAGATTTGATCAAGGGATATTAAATCAACCTGGGTTTGGTTAGATATTGCATCTAACATCTGTTTCTTGACTTGGTCGTAAGGATATGCTGTATAGTTTATCTGAAGATCCAAGTCCGGGTGTCTTGTTCTCATCTCCTCAATAGCGGGTTGAATCAAAGTTTTCCACCTGGCTGGATCACCTTGATCCTCGAGAACAGCAATAAGAGTCACCTGTTGCCTCTTATCAAGAGATGTACCGGCGTAACTAGGTGAATACGATGTTGTACTGGCTAGCAGGATAATTACGATGCTAATGCTAACAAGTAGGGTTCTCGCCATAGCCTTACTCACAACCCTTCTAGACTAAGGATATTTATTAAGCCTTTGATAACACATTCTTAACCTGCCCAATTTAACAATAATCTAAAACTGTAATAGCTTTTGATAATATCATAGCCATACATGCTTGCAAAAAGCTTGTCTTCTCTTCTAACTGAAGGAGAAAAACAGGATACTTATTTTGCTTCTAATTTACTGGAAGGAGTAATAATCAACCTATAGCTAAAAAAAAGAAAACAAAACAGCACAAGAGAAAAATCACCATTCTGGATACATTGAAAATAATAATCAAGAAAAATCTTTTCCTCAAGATTTTCCAACAAAAATCAAGCCAATGTTAGCCATATTAATTGATAAGCCCTTCGACAGCAACTTAGTGACATGGGTGTTAATTCATTAGCCTTCACTTATTAGATGATATTTTTCTGGCAGGATATCATCGGGTGTAGGACCTAATCTGCTGCATGAAGACAAGCTGATATTTTTTAGGACCATATTGTACGCAAAAATCGTATCTTGGTCATGTATAAGTTTTTTGGTTCATGCTATGAATGAATTAGGAATAATATTTCTTATGATTGTTGTATGGTTTGCTAGATTAAATATCAGGAGATGGTAAGGGTTGCAGCTATGCCCCTGTTCTCCCAAGTGATACTTTTGGGAGTACTCCATTAATAGGTTTATAACTTATTTTGTCCAAGAGTTTGGCATAATAGTATCATGAAATGAAGTAATTGGATAAATCATCATCCTTCCATGCACCTGCTAATGGAGAACCTTCTGAAGACACAAACTCAGATAAGATGATAGAAAATCTCAATCAATCAAATCAGCAACTTTTACAAACTATAGAGGAACTAAAAGCAGAAATTGTAAAGCTTCAACTTTTCATAAATATAGCCGCTCATGAGCTCAGAACACCCATTATGCCAATAGTTGGTTATTCCGAAATGCTCGAAGAAGACATAGGAGAGCGAAAGGAAATCAAAGGAATCATTTACAACGCGAAAAGACTCGACCAACTGGCAGGTAACATTTTGGAAGGCGCAAAGATTGAGAACCATACACTACAACTGCATAACGAGCACTTTAATCTAAAAGATTTGATATTTGATATTATACGAGACTATGAAGACCAGCTAATAATAAAAGGAAAAAAAGATGTCAAATTACACTATGAACCCAAGGATATATTTTTAGTAGCAGATAAAATTAGGTTAGAAAGAGTTATTTTCAACCTCTTGAACAATGCTATAAAATTCACTGCAAACGGGGAAATCACTATAAGCACTGAAAATATAAAACATAATGAAATGAGTACGATGGAGACTGAAGTAGGACAGAAAAATGAACAACAAAGAGGAAGCGTCTATATCAGTATTAAAGACACTGGCACTGGATTATCTCCAGTAACAATACCAAAACTATTCTCAAAGTTTGTTTCAACAGACTATGGAGGCACGGGTCTAGGATTATTTATTTCCAAGAATATCATAGAATCACATGGTGGCAAAATAGAGGCGCAAAACAATCCTGATGGAAACGGTGCAACATTTTCGTTTATTATTCCAAAAGGCTCAAAATCTGTAACGAGCAGCGCTGTCTAAAAACATTTAGTTGTCTATTCTAAATACAAAAAAAATCAGGGATTTATGCTTTCAACTTTTTTACTATTAGATGCTCAATTATTCTTCCTCACTATTGCCAAGAAAAATAGAACCAGAATAGCAAGAGTCATAGATGATGATAAGATATCCATAATTGGAAGATCGCCAAGTAAAAAGCTCTCCTCGATAGACTCTAATAATAACTGGAATGCAAAAAGAGAAAAGGCAATTGCAGCAAATATTATTTTCTTCAAACCTGTCCTTTTATACGCCAAAATTGACAATGCTAATAAGAGGAGAGAAAAAACTCCAATAATTGCTTGGATAGCACTTTCTACACCATCAAACAAATCAGTTTGTAGAAACAATCCTGAAAATGGAAGTATTAATAAGGATGATACCAGTATAGATATTTCTGTCGATCCGGTTAAAACCATCGCTATTTACTTTCACTCCCAGAAATAGATAGAAAAATTTCAATTAATCTATCACTCCACTTTTCCCAGATTGCTGGATAGTAGTTTCGCATTAGTGCTGTTATGTATTTGGACGAAACCTTTCTATCGTGTAATTGATATCTCTTATATTTGCCTTCTTTGATTTCTTCTACTAGTCTGAACTCAACCAAACGTTTCATATGCCAATTGACAGATGATGCAGAAATTCCAACACTGTTTACAATATCTGTCTGAGTAGGTGATTTCTGTTCCACAATACACATAAGAATTTGTCTTGTAGTTTCTTGACTTAGGATTTGTAGAATCTCCTTTTCATTATTTTGGAATATTCCGACAGGAAAATAGTGTTTGTATAGGCCGCTTGCGGTAGAAGTTATTCGTCCCATCTTCTCCAATTTATCTGTGTGGTACTGTACTGTTCCTTGTGAAATCTGCATCATGTCTTTAATTCCCCGTAAATGGCAGCCTGGATTACTTTGAATAAATTGCAATATTTTGTCCGCAGTTTCTCCAAGCTCAGCCGACACAAGCTATCGGCCCACCACATAAGATCTTAAACGATTAGTAGATAGAAGGCAACAACAGTAAGAACAAGAACAAGATTTAACAGAACTCAACGTTTCTCTATTGTCACTGGTCTTAAGTATAAAACATTTCTGGTACAAGCATCTAAGTGACTCAGAAATTACAATCTTAACCATGCAAGTACATTTAGTCTCTTGTACCATATCTCTTATTAATTCTCAATATACACTACTGGCTACATGAAAGCAAAATCACTTTCTGGGTTATGTGGCATAGCAGTATTTTTGGTAGTAGCAATAGCAACCACAGCTCTATCTATTGGTACTTTGAACGCCCTTGCTCAAAACACGACGACAACACCACAAACATCACAAAATCAAACAGCCGATCCTCAACAAATAAAAGGTTACCTAAACCAAGCTATCCAAGCTTTAGACAGCGGGAACAACACAAAGGCATTAGAACAAGTAGACATTGCTGGAGATCAACTGGAGACTATGACGGGAACTGGAGATGGTGAAGACGACGATGAAGATGAGGAAGAAGGAGAAGTAGAGGAAGGTGCAGGAGAAGATGCGGATGAGCCAGGAGACGTAGACACTAACGATCAAGAAGACACACCCTAGAACGAAACATCTGTCCCCAGGGAAAATGTAATTTCAAAAGTACAATTTCCCTTTTTTTATTTCTTCTTGTTCTGAAGAATTAGAGTAATACCACTACTAATGATTCGTTTCTAATAGTTATTGAGAATTCAATTCAGAAGATTTCCAGAAGCTGCTATTGGGGCTGAGCACCTGAGAAATAAACCTTGATCGTCTTCTTCATCTGGCCCATGATGTCATTCATTCGGAATTAATATGACGAGATGCTTTATGTTATTTCCTAAAACCACTTGGCCTGAGTCATAAAGATAAGTAGCATTTACGTTAGGTTGTTCTTGAGCAAAAGCCTTTGCTAATTCTAACGCATGTTCTTTTCCCTGACTAGCTAACATGCTATCTAGCATTGAGACCATTATTGGGGCTAACCCCACTGTAACAGTAATGAAAACTACTACATTTGTATTTAATTTCTTAATTCTACTGGAAAAGTAGTTCATGGTGACACTTCAATATTCAGTCATAAATGATATGAATACAATATATTACAAGGTAGTATCCATTGTCATTCTTTTAGTATAAAACTATTCTGGTACAAGTCTCCAACTGATAATGAATTCACACTCGGCATTATCTGAGTACATTTAGCAGCTTGTATCAAATTACTTATTAATTCTCAGAACGAGAAACTGATTGCAATGAAACATCTAAAATCGATTCAGGGATTCAGTGCAGTAGCAGCAATAGTGATGATTCTAGCATCGGCAACAACTCTAGCTATTGGTACTACTACTCTGAATGCACAAGCTCAAAATGGAGCAACACCACAGCAAATAAAGGATTTTCTAACACAAGCCATTCAAGCGCTGGACAGTGGCGACAACACAAAGGCAGTACAACAGTTAAAGTTAGCTGCCGAACAAATGGGTGCACTAACAGGAGTATCAGTAGCGTCTACCACTGGTGAGAGCGGTGATGAGGGAGAAGGAATAGAAGAAGGACCCGGTGAAGATGCAGACGAGTCTGGAGACTCAGATAAGAACGATGAAGAAGACTAGAATAAGCAAAGCAACTATGTGAAATTGCAGCGCTATTTCCCTCCTCTTTTTTGGTTAGATCTATGCATAGGTGTAAGAATATTTGCAAAGACGCAGCAAGGCCTTCCAGGATCGGACATTCACCATACATCATAGGCAAGTACTGCAAGACATGCAAGAGATTCCTTATTACAGAACGCATATTTTGTTCTTGTTGCGGAAACAAATTAAGAATGAGTCCACGTAACCGAATGATTACAGAAGACATACAAACAATCAAACTCAGGCTATTTCAAGCGTTCATCGACAAAGAGTTGGATAAAGTAAAAACAGACCCGGACATTTTCATCTTAGAAGGATGGGATAAATTTGCCAACAAAATCAAAGAAAGAGTCAAACAAAAACGCCAAGAACTTAACCATGTCATGTAAGGGAATGAATCAGCCATCAATACCTCCCAAATTCATAGTAAATTTTTCAACAAATCATAAGCATCAATCCTTTATTATTTTAACTAACCCATTTTAAAATAAAAAAAGTAAGAGAGGCTTATGATGCGATTTATTCCTTTTAAATTAACCTGTACTGTTCCCACCCCGTGACCATTGCTGAACATCTGCAAGAGATTTGTCCTCGGATTTCTCCATTGCACTTAGCAGTTGCCAAGTCTGCTAAGTGCTTACTATCCATTGGACACTCAAGTTTGTCAGCAGTCATTGAGCCAGTTTCTGATACTTCATTAGTAGGAGAAGTCATTTGAATAATGTCACGGCTACAGGGCTATTCTCATCTAATTTGCTGCTGTGGATATGCCCTTCGTAACACCTTGCATATTTGAAGCATTCACAGGATACTATATACTATCTGCATTCTACCATTGTTATAAAGCAAACTTGTTCTCGTTGTGACGTTGAATTTAAATTTTATGGTACAAGTAACTAATTGATCAGCACTAACCTCTAATGGTTTTCAACATACACTTAATCATCTGTATCATATTAAATATATAATATCATAACCGTGTTCCATTGTGATTAAGCAAACAAAATTAATTTTTGCTTTGGCCGCAATAACGATGTTGATCGGAGGAACGATGACTGTAACGAATATAGATACATATGGACAGCAACAACAACAATCCAAAACAAATGTGACTTTTATGCAGCAGAATAAAATATCCAGTGCGTCACCAACAAATGAAACTACAGGCTGGTTGGATTCATTTAATTTGAAGAATTGCAATTTTGCTTCCCACGGAGTGAACAACTACTTCATATTAGAACCTGGATACCAACTTGTACTACAGGGTCAAGAAGATAACAAGACAATTGAAATGATAGCTACAGTTCTAAATGAGACGAAAATGGTAAATGGCACAGAGATTGGAATTCTAGAAGAGAGGGCAATTGAGGATGGAGAACTGGCCGAAATTTCCAAGAATTACTTTGGTCTATGTACAGAGACTAATGATATCTTCTATTTTGGGGAAGACACTGACTGGTACAAAGATGGCAAGATTGTCAGCCATGAAGGGACTTGGCAGGCTGGTGCCGATAATGCGAAACCTGGAATGATCATGCCTGGAAAAGCTGAGATTGGATTGAAATATTACCAGGAACTAGCTCCAGGGTTGGACGAGGGTAGAGCCGGAATAATAAGTCTAAATGAAACGTTACTGACTCCAGTTGGAAAGTTCAAAGATGTCCTAAAGACTGAAGAAACTACCCCCCTAGAGCCAGGGGAAAAAGAGTACAAGTACTATGCACCTGGAATAGGTCTAGTTCAAGACAATACATTGAAGCTGGTCAACTACACGCAGCAGCAATAAAGAAACACAAATACCTAGTAGTTTTCCTGTCAGCTGAACTAGGCATATGACCCTAACTTTTTATTTATTTTTTTCAATATTAGTATTAGTAGCATTAGCAACTGCCGAACCTCTTACCTCCGCAACTCCAACTTCAATAATAACAAGACCGCCAGGTAATACGACTGTATCATTTCTTATACCAAATCCCAATTCTGATCCTAGGGCTTTAATTCCATTACAGATGATGCTACCAAATGGACAATGGTCAAAGAGTGTAATATTTAACTTTGACACTGGTGCTAGCTGGCCTACAGATATACCTCCTCAACTTTTATCTGACTTTGGAGCTGAACCTGTATCTTCAGACGAAAGAAGTGTTAGAAATGTCAAAATTAGAATAGTAGGATTTCCTTTGGAGTTTACGATTCCTACAATGGTTCAGGACGAAGCGCATTATGACCTATTTAAAAAAAACCCAGACAGATATCCATTAGTAAGGGTACAAGACCTGATGCCTTATCTGTCGATAGTGTATGAGAAAGACCGTACTACACTTAGGACAAAAGACCTAGGGGTTCCGCCAGAAATAAGCAAACCCGGAACGATAAGATTCCCAGATGCTTCAGTACGAAACGAAACACCTACTTCAAGTTGGTATTGGACTAGGGCGAAAATATCGGGTCCTTCTAGCGGTAGATACGCTACTGATTGGTTTCTAATAGATAGTGGAAATAAAGAGATCCTAGTTAAGAAGAGCCTTGCGGATGAAGTAGGACTTGATCTTAGCCCAGGCAGAAACTCTCGCAACTTTGACTCTAATGTCAGTATTGAGTTTAGTGAAGCAACTCCGTCAGGTGGTATAGAAAACGCAAAAATTAACGTGCGTGAAGACTCGGCTAGGTTTGGTCGTGGAGGAGAACCAAGAAACTTGATCGGAGGATCTGGTTTAATGGACAATCGGTCGATAGTATTGTGGGACCTTCATATTGCTTTAGTACCCACCACTTTCTAGACTAGGTTACTCACCCTCTTCCACATTTGTCATCGTAATTATGTTCTGATTTGGATTCTTCTCCATATCGTCGACACCTTTATGTCTTGATCATCATTATCATCCAGTTTTATGATGATAATGAGGGAATTGCCTATTTTCATCTACATTCAACTTTAGTTGGTGTTGAGGATTTTATGCTAACGTACCTAGAATACCGGTTGTCGCAAAGTGGATATACAATGGTAATGACGTATACATAAAACTCATCAGGATTTAATATTCCCGATCATGATAGTTTGCCCAAAAAAGTTTATTTATCATACAAATACAAATATTGCAAAAAGTAGAGTTACAACAGAGTAAGAATAACCAAACGTCTAATATCATCGCTTTGTTCAACGTTGAGTATAAAATGTTTGTGGTACAAGCAGCTAAGTGATTCAAAAACTACACTCCTAATTATGTAAGTTCATTTGGCGTCTCGTACCATATCTCTTATTAATTCTCAATATACACTACTGGCTACATGAAAACAAAATCAATTTCGGGGTTAGTTGCCATACAAGTAATCGTAGTAGTAGCAGGAACCACAGCTCTATTTAATGGTACTAATTTGACACTCCTTGAGAAATGAAATTCTACGAATTCAACAAGAAACGTCGCCGCGATACCGGAATTCGTGTAATTTGCCGGGTCTCAGATGATAAGCCTCCTGTGATCAGCTCACGGTACCTATTTCAAAGTGAGCGATGTTAAATTAGAGGCACATGAGATGACAGATCAATCAAATTTTTCATGTGATATTGGAGTTTTACATCTTTCTGTGCCTTTAAAAGAATCTTCCGAAGCATTTTCTGTACCGCTCAAAGAGAGTGATGATCTGACTAGGACAGAAAAAAATGGTGCTTATGCCATTCAGCCTGTAGCGCAAAGTCTAAAGTGGTCATGGGCATGTAGAGTATTAGATTGTGGAAACTATAAACTTCATTCATATGCTTCGAGTAATGTAGATATAGATAATAAACCCAAGATTGGTGATGTTGCTGTTGTATGCGTAGAGCGAATCGGAAATCATACATCCGTAGTAACTACTGATAACAAGAAACTAAGGATATATGTAGGAGACTATATTGCTTGTGTTTTTGGAAACAGATATGCTACTGCTGCATTTGAAGGAGAGGTCATCGGGATAGAAGATTTGAGTTTACTGACTGCTGGAGGGATGATAGGGACAGTTAAATCTAAACACTCCCATGATGTCAAAAAGCCTACGAGAGTATCGTTCACGGGTTATCTGGTTAAAGAAGGGGACAAAAGAATTAATTTAAAACAACTGAAATTCGTTATTAACAGACCCACTCCGGATGCTGAGATTAAAAATTTGATAGTGGCTGTAGGGACAGGAATGAATTCTGGTAAGACTACTACTGCTAGAATGTTGATTAGAGGGCTCTCCGAAAGAGGCTTGAAAATTGCTGCCTGTAAATTGACAGGCAGTGTTTCCAATAGAGATCAAGATGAAATGAGATCAGCTTCAGCAAAATGCATAATGGATTTTAGTGACTATGGATTTCCATCTACATATCTAGCTACAAAAGCGGAGTTGATAGAGTTGTTTAATACGATGCTAGCAAGGTTAAAGAGGTTTAATCCAGACGTGGTCATAATGGAAATTGCGGACGGTATTCTTCAAAGAGAAACAAACATGCTTCTCACGGATCCCTACATCAAGCAAAAAACGAAAGGCATTGTGCTTGCTGCAGAAAGTGCACCTTCAGCATTGTACGGAGTAGAATATCTCAAAAATCTCGGATATACCATTATCGCTGTTTCAGGTGCTATGACTTCCGCGCCTCTTTTTGTAAGGGAATTCCAGCAACATAGTGAGATACACGTAGCTTCTTCTGTAAACACAGGAAAGGATTTAGTAAGCAGTGTTACTGCTTTCATTAATGAAAGTAAATGAATAATAGAATCTGATCATTTTTTCCTACATAATATTTCAGTTGTCATTTCTATAGGCAAAACCAACAAGACATGTCACCTCTAAAATACGGCATCAAATATCTAAAAAAATATAGGATCAAATTAGGTTCTGCTATTGTCTGGTCAATTCTATTTGCTGTAATTCCGATGCAGGTACCAGTAATTACTGGAACATTGGTTGACGGTATTGATAACAGCGACCCTGATAAACAACAAGTCCCGGTAATTACTGGAACATTGGTTGACGGTATTGATAACAGCGACGATGATAAACCAGTCTTGTTCTATGGAATTATTGAAGTAGGCAATACGCCGTATAAGGTAATTGTTTTTGCTCTTTTTAGTTTAATAATTGTAGCGATAGCATATGGTTTTACTTCTTACATGTCAATCTCTTCAAGGTCCATAATCAGCAGAAATTTTGCATTTGAACTACAAAATGTACTTATTCGAAAGTTAGAATTTCTGTCATTAGATATTCATACTAAATACGGCGCAGGAGATCTTTTAAACCGCGCATTAATTGATACAAATAATGTAAGACCGTTCGTAGAGGCAACTATTATTAAGTCGATAACAAATGTTGTTAGAATATCTTATCCTGTTTTGATGCTTTTTGTTATTGACTCGTCTCTTGCCTTAGTTGTATCTTTAGTGTTGCCAGTTCAATTCCTTATTATACGAAATCTTCAATCTAGGATTGGCGAAGCATCAAGACAGTTAAGAAAAGACAAAGCCAGATTGACCATGTTGCAAAAAGAGAATTTGGATGGTGTTGAGACCATTCAAACTTCAAGTGCTGAAACATATGCAATACAAAAAATATCTAATCAGATTCAAAAAGTTGAAGAGGCTCAGGTAACAATCCAAAGATATTATGGAAGGATGATGGGTTTTGCGTGGGGTTTGACTGCTCTAGGTGTAGCATTAAGCTGGTCGTTAGGTGGGTTGAAGGTAATATCTGGTGACATTACTCTCGGGCAACTTGTAATATTTTCAGGTTTTGTCTTATTTGCATACACTCCAGTACGAAAACTTACACAGACTGTGAAAGAACACCATAGAGGCCTTGTTGCAATGACACATATACAAGAGATTTTAGAAACCTCCTCTTCGATTGAAGAATCTGAAAATTCAACAAATTTGAAAATAGTACAAGGTCGTATAATATGTCGAAATGTTTCGGTTTCGTTTAAAAAACGACAGAAAAATCGTACCATATTAAATAATATCAGCATAAACATAAAGCCTAAAAGTCTTACTTCCATAGTTGGCAGGAGCGGATCGGGAAAGAGCTCCATCCTAAAGTTAATTACACGATTATATGATCCTTTAAAAGGACAGGTCTTAATTGATGGGCAGGATATCAGAAATGTCTCCATTCAATCACTTAGATCACAAATTGCTTTTGTCCCACAGCTGCCCGTAATATTTACTGGTACTATTATGGAAAACATTAGATTAGCAAACCCAGATGCATCAGATATTGAAGGTAAACAAGCATGTGTGAATGCTGATGCCTTAAAGTTTATTAGAAAGTTTAAAAAAGGATTAGACACCGTTATTGGTCAACGTGGAGTTAAACTGTCTGAAGGTGAAGTTCAGAGAATCGCAGTAGCAAGAGCGTTATTAATGAAAGCCAAAATTCTTCTATTAGACGAACCTAGTTCAGCAATTGACCCAGAATCGACAGCATCCATTATGAATACACTGCACCGCTTAAAAAAAGATATGACAATTGTACTTGTCAATCATAATCGAGAGGCAATTGATAAAACAGATAATATAATTACAATCGACAACAAAAGGGTGGCCGAGGTAGTGGAAGATGGAATTATGAAAGAAATCGAACTTGAGGGCGGTTCTTGTATTGCCTATTCGCGCGATAGTCTAAACTATATTTTTGTTCCCAATAATAACAACGAGGATAAGAATACAGTGGTTAGCAATACTAATCAGAATCCGACAACATTAAACTATATTTTTGTTCCCAATAATAACAACGAGGATAAGAATACAGTGGTTAGCAATACTAATCAGAATCCAACAACTGAGAGTAGTTCTATCAAAAAGGAACAGGCATCAGATCTCTTACAATATAAATTCATTGGACGATCTGCTAGACAAAGGCGAATAACTGTTGTATTGATTGGAGAAAGGTTTAATCCCCAACTAAGGATTCTTGTTATTGCAGGTCAACATGGTGATGAAAAATATGGTCGTATAGCCACTGAACGCCTAATTGACTATTTGCTAAACACCAGAGTCAAAGAATTTCCGCATATATGTATTGCGATTTTTCCAGATGTAAATCCAGATGGTTCACATAAAAATATTCGTAGAACCACATCTGGCATTGATATGAATAGAGACCATCTGAGATTAAGCAGTCAAGAGATTTGTGCAGTGCACTCTTTTATTCGGTCTTGGAATCCTAACCTCATAATTGATATGCATAACTATCCACCTGAAAGAAGATATCTAAAGGAAAGAAATTATGTATTTTGCCAAGATGTATTAATTGATACACCTTCTAATTTAGCAGTCTATAATAGAATAGAGCAAGACAAATTGGAGAATTTGATAAGTGACATACAACTGGATCTTAAGCCTTTTAATTGCAGCTGCGATAGATACGTGCTCATAAATCCAGCAGGTAGAGTAAGACACAGTACTCATGATATTGTAGATGCAAGAAATTTTCTTTCATTAAGATACAATACTTTAACTATTTTATTAGAAGCCATAGAACCGCTACGAGAAAATAAAGAGGACGATATAGAGCATATTATTTCAGCACAGTATCTTGCTCTTCTATCAATTCTCAAATGGGCGAGAAAAAATACTGTCTATTTGTTAGAAAATTCCTATGGATTACCCTACAAAAAAGGAGACAAGATGGCTATAAGTTGCAAGTATGTATCTTCTGACCAACCTTTTAAAATGAATTTTAGAAATACACTAACAAACACAATCGAAGAAGTTATACTTCCTAATTATGACTCATTTATAAGAGCTACAAGACAAATTAAGTTGCCGTCAGCATATGCCGTTCCTACAGCTAAAACTCACATATTAAAAGTTCTACATAATCATGGCTTCGTTGCTGGATGTACAGGTGATTCTAAATTATATGCTACAGAAGGATACTTTATTCAATCTTTAAAGCCTCCAAAAGGCGACGATAAACCTGCATCAGAGATCAAGGTAATAGTTACTTGCAAAGAGCAAAATTTAGACAGTTATGAGATCTTCTCTATAAACCAACAAGGAGGTCATGCTCTTGCATTACTCCTAGAGCCACAGTCAGAATATGGACTTCATAGATATAGTAACCTAAATCTTAATCTTACCCCAAAATCAGACTATCCCATCTTGAGAGTCATGTAAGTGGTTACATTTAATGAGTAAATCTGAATATAGTAATTCGTATTTTGGTATATTAATACAGGGAGGAGCCGATACTAAAAGAATAGGTCAATCAACTGAAAAAAAAGACAAGATAAGGAGATTTCTTGAATCTTCTGTATCGCATGGTTTTGACGCCTTAAAAAAAGATTGTACTGCAGTAGACGCGGTTGAAATAGCCATAACACGCATGGAGGATAGTGGGGTCTTCAACGCAGGAACAGGCGCCTGTCTTACAATAGATAAACGGATAGAGATGGATGCATCAATACTGGATGGAGAGGATATCTCAGCTGGTTGTGTAGGAATGGCTAAGGGTATTTGTAATCCAATAGAACTAGCAAGGCAAGTTGTGGAACGGACTGCTCATGTAATGCTAG
>JBPCNB010000577.1:0-2813 GCA_051001675.1 Nitrososphaeraceae archaeon
CATTTACATTATGAAGCGTAAATAATTCTCCCTTTGGTATAGGTATGTTAAGCCTTTCCATAACTGGCTTTAGTCTACTATTAAAAAAGTTATTGAAATCTTGTTCAGACTCCCAGATGTCAGCCACACGAATATTCCCTGAGTTATCAAAACTAGCAGCGTGAAATATTACACCTGTTGGATGTTTATGTTCCCAGTTCACTTCTTTTCTCAGTTCTTCATACATTTGTTTGGTGAAACCATCTCCGGTAACGATAGCCAATATTGCCATGCTGATTTTCTAATATTTTGTTATACAAAAGACTTTCAACCCGTGGATATCCCCCCAATTAGAAATTTCGCGAATATTTTCGTAGTGAGAAACCTCACTGTTATTCCAAAGGATCGCATAGACTAAGTTAATTCAGCGGTATCCTCCCCCTCCCTCTACACACTGATATTCATTACTTATATCCCCAACAACATTTTAACTAGTTCCCCATGGTTTGTCGTAATATGTGTCTGAGATTGTACACTATAACGCAAGCAAGCGGGTCACATTATATCGCTGGTGGGAAGTATTGCAGTACATGTGAATGCTACATTTTCACTCAACAATTGTTTTGTGAATGCTGCGAAATGCGACTAAGGGCTAATCCACACTGCGGAAGACTATACAAGGAAAAAGTCAGAGCCAAGAAAAAACCGATTGCTGTAGTATAATTTGTCTGTATGGATTGACAAAAGCGACTCAATTTAATCGATCTGGATTGATAGCCACAATCAAAACAGAGGGAGGAAAATAATAAGGATCATTTCAGTTTTTTACTTTAAGATAACAACTTACCAGCCACGATTGCAAACCTAGAAGCCTACTCAAAACATCTGAAGATAAAAGAAAAGCAAACCGAGGAAGAAGGTAGTCGGAAGTAAGTACCCTATCCTACCCTTTTCATTTTGGAGCCACAATTAGGGCGAAAACGCGATCCGTCATACCACATCCTTACTCCATTCAAAAAGGATTGAAGATCAAATTGTAGTAATAACATGCTCATATGTTCTTTCAGTTCGTTTTTTACATGTTCTTCTGCAAGTTTATCAAGTTGTTCGTTATCAAGGCTGTTGAATAGTCTGGCAAGCAGGACTTTGGAAGAATAAATAATTCCTGATTCGAATACAGGTTTGTGGTAATTAATATAAGTTCCGAATATTTTAGGGGGATCTTGGGGAGCTGAATTAATCTTAGATCTTTTGAAGGATATATCTGATGTGAGCTTTATAAAAGCGAATTTTAATCCGGGATAGTTTGCATCACCTGTGGGTTGAAAACCTTAGTCTGTGCTACTTACGAAGCTTATTTCATGACAATTTTGATATTTAACGTAGTTGCTAAGCTTTTACTAAACCATTCTCGTCTTAGGAGGAGCTGAAGTAAGCTTTAGTTGTAAATCATTCTCATATTTGGAGAAGCTGAATCGAGCCATAACTGTTGCAAATTTTATTTTAGCAAGAAGTTGTGAGCTTTATTAATATGAATTATAATCTGGAAAAGATCATATCCTTTGTTTTTTCCCTAAACTTATAGAATATTCTTCAGCCCATCTGCCCTCATTTCCATTTGTGTATCAAAACTCAGATTTTTGAATATGGTATGGTTTGGTCTTCGAAATCTGGGACCTCCGGCATTTGAACTGTATGATGTAAGGATCTACTACCCTTCCTATGACTGGAAAACCAGACAAATCAAAGGGAACTCCAGCTTTTTCTTCAAAACACATCTTCTTCCTTCAGATGAGAATTTGACATAACGCTATTGATGTCATGATGTTCAGAGGTATCATCTGAGGAAAGATATGGCTTCACCTTGGCTATCTCAGAATTAATCACCTGCATCACTTGCACACCTTCAAATTCAAGCTTCAACAATGTGATAACTATATCTTGTGCTAGTTTCAGTAGTGGTGCTAGTGCAAACTGGTTTGTGTTGGGGTCTTGGATTCTGCTCAATGCGTTTCTGTATAGCATGCTGAGTCTATCTCTGCATACGCTGATGTCTGTATGGATATACCGCCTGTCTTTGGCTTCTGCAAGTACATTATCTTCTTGCCTTATTTGTCGAAGATACTCATAGAACGTGGTTCGGCTTGTGCTGTGCTTTTCTTTGAAAACTCTAGCTATCACTTCTGTGGTTAATCCCAAAGCTAATAATCTGCGAATTTCTAATTTGTAGTTTGTTCGTCGTTGCTCTTGTTTTGGCGATTGCAAATAGGTCTACCTCTTCTATTCAGTGCGAATATTTGTGCTTTAATCTGAACTAATTTGGCTACAAAAAGTTATAGAAGAAACTAATGTTTGGCAACTACATTCAAATCAATGTACTAGCATTAAAGCAGTATTTTCTATACATCTTCCAAAAGTAAGTGTGTCTTGCATTAAATAAGACTCGGATATAGCTTTACTTCGACATAGTAGGGTTTATCTATTAACTGTAGGATATCCGGTTTCACCCAAGACATATGACTACCCCTATTGGTAAAAACTGACTGCCAGAGGATATATGTAACTCGCAGGAAGTGGATTCCTATGGGATAATAAGAAATGACTACTATGACTAGATTTGATTATTATTTGAGCTTGTGCACTTAATTCCTTTGATTAGACTTAATGAAATCAGCTAATATCATAGCTGTCGCCATCATGATAGTTGGTATTGCGAACTATTCTCACTGCTTAGGCTCAACATAATTGGCTCAAGTTCTTATGCATTAGTTAGCCTTTGCATTAGCTTGTATAAACTATTGTAAGCCTTGTTGTCAGAGAGGATGGGTAAAATA
>JBPCNB010000578.1:0-2820 GCA_051001675.1 Nitrososphaeraceae archaeon
ATTGGAATTCAATAGCAACGTAGCAAGAGCATGGACTTCATTCTTCTCTGTTCCTCAACAACAGTTCTTCAGACCATAACCTTTTTTGCTTTTTTGTAGACCGCATAAACTTTTCTTTTCTATTTTAACTTGTAGATAAGATAAAAAAACTTGCAGATTTCTATTCTGCAATCAGTTTTATGACCGGTGGAATTGGTGCTTGTGTTACGACAAAAGGAGTTATTACAAGTGTCAAATTAAATAAATCTTATAGCTTAGATAAGTTGTACGGAATATCCTACTGAAAACCACATATGGTTATACTCAGAATAACAAATGTAGGACTAATCTATAAACCACAGTTGCTAGCAATCACGTTATCTTTGGTAATAGCATTCGGGTTGGTGCTACAAAGTTTAGATTTGCCTCCATCCCTTCTTGCTGTACCATCATTACCTTTCATAAATAATGCCTTTGCGGAGCATGGACAGGAAATTGTCCTCTCATTAAATGATTCGTCATTTGCACCTATTGCTCCAGATGGAAAAAACCAGGTTAAGGTAGTTGTAAATTATGCTACGCAGGAGCCTATGGCTGTACATGATTTAGTTAAGGGCGTTATGAAGGTATATTCTGCTAATGGAACCTTGTTAAAGACATCTTCATCTCCAACTCCATTTGCTGCTAGTACTTCTGGTAAACTACCACTTGCAACTACTCTGACAGATAACACGATAGATAGCGTAACAGCGAATATAGTATTTACTAATCCTATAAGAACCGAGATAGTTTCTAATGAGTTACCCGTGAAACTCGATCTGATTAGAGGAATTACGCCAACGTATATAGAGGAAAAACAACCACCACAAACAGAGTCGGCACAAGAAGAACAACCAATAGTGATGCCTCCAATGGTGACACCACCAATCCCACCACCACCAATCCCACCAGAAGAAGTAATAGAACAGCCAACACAAACAGAGACGGTACAAGAAGAACAAACACTAGCCCCAACGGTCCCTTTGTTGCAGGGAGCTCCTACATTGTCAACAGAAAATACGACTAACTCCAATATAGAATTATGCGATGATGGTCTTGACAATGATGGCGATACTCTGATAGATTTCGAAGATGGTGATTGCCTTGCGATAACATCTTCTGTTACCCCTCCACAGGAACAACAACTTGCGTCTGCAACTCTAGAAGTATGTGACGACACCTTGGATAATGACCTTGATGGCAAAAAAGATTTAGAAGATGAGGAATGTTCAGCGACCACTCCTATAGAAGAGCAAATAGCACCTAATGTACGGGAAGGAGGAGAAGGTGAAAATAATGATGAGGAAGAACAGCAATCAAATGAAGGCGATGAAGACAACGAAGACGATGAGGACAATGACTGACAAATTATGATTGAAATTAATGATAGGAATAAGAACACAATATTATTGCGTCCTATCCTTTCAAGAATTTTAGCACAATATTATTGAATTCTTCTGGCTTTTCAACGAATGGCGTGTGTCCACAATTGTCAATAACTGTAAGGTTACTCATGGAAATCTCAGTGTACTCCTTGGAATATGCTAAGGGTATCATTCTGTCGTTTTCTCCCCATATTAGCAAAGTCGGCACATCAATTTTTGATAGACTTTTTGAAAGACTCTGAGAGTCTCTCATTGCTAATAGTGTCGACATAAAAGCATACTTTGCGTTAGGAAGTCTCATTCTGTTCATAAAATCTCTTACAGTTTCTTCCGATACAACACTTGGGTCATTGGCCATATCCCTAAAACCTCTCTTTGTGTTTTCGTACGTGGGATATAATGCAGCCATAATGTATTGGTCAAGAGTACGAGTCGATGTTCGCATGGCCCCTGCTGGAGCGGCCAAAATCAATTTGTCTACATTCTTCGGATTCCTTGCTGTGAATTCCGTTGCTAAATATCCTCCAAATGATGATCCAATTATGCTTAATCTTTCAACTTTTAATTCCCGCAGAAAATCTTCAAAGAAACTAACAAAGAAATCCATCGTGTATTCAACTGTGGGTTTATCACTATATCCAAAGCCGACGATGTCGGGTATGATTAGCTGATAATATTTGGATAAGGTAGGAGAGACGTATGACCACCTGTCTGCTGAAGCTCCTAATCCATGTAATAAAACAAGTATTTCCTTCCTACTTGAACCCCCATTGGGATAGCGAAGATACCGTATATTGTAACCATTAACATCTAGTAGCATCATAGGGGTAGTTTGTACCGGCAAGTATGTCTCTATGTCCAGTGTTAGTTGAACCAACAGGATTAATAGTTTTTTATCATATCTTGAGGGAAGATATCTCGATGATGCAGAAAAACTAATTGTGAGACTTAACTGAACATAACTGTTATTTGAAGATACGTTGGTCTAAAAAATAATAAGTCAAATAACCTTGCCACCGTCCAAACATGCAGGGTAAAATCTTGCCATAATGATAATGATATCCCTAACTGGCGTTTTCATAAATCTCGGACTTGACGAGATACTGACTCATAACAAACAGAACAAATTGCCCTTCTATGGGTACATATGCACAGATGTTCACACACATTCATATTTAACACGTAAGAATTTACATACGCATGATTAATAGGACTAGCAAAGAGGTTGATATCGAGGTAACACAAAAAGAAATCATGCCAGGTCAAGAGATACACGGGACAATTAATATTAACTATACCGGCAGGTTTGATAGCGTTGTGATCAACTCACAAATCGAAAATTCAAGCGATACTTTCAATTACACAAGTCTAAATGGCAAAAAAATTAATTATCAATATGCTAGACTTTCCATATTCA
>JBPCNB010000579.1:0-1896 GCA_051001675.1 Nitrososphaeraceae archaeon
GAATGATGGTCATAGTAGCAATTTTGGGAGAGACTGGAGTTTTTTACTGGGTTGGAATTGAATATCTCTCAGATTGAATTGGAGTGCACCCCAACTCCTTAAGATGAGCAGCATGATACCATTCCCAATAAATGATAACCCCAGTAAGTATTGCACAAATAATGATAGTGATAATTATTATCAAAGGCTATAATCCTACTCATTTTGCACCCATAGAGTTTCAAATATTGATGTGTAAGCGTCGATGGTAGATTCACTGTTAGAATAGGTTGCTAAGCCTACTGATTCGTCAAAACTTTCCTTCGCTTCATCTTTCATTTCAACCGTCAAGGAAAATATCGAGTCGACTATAAGTGTTGTAATTTTAGTTTGAAATGATGGCTTTAAGATGGGTTGAAATTTTATAGGCCGATCATGCCCTGCCCATTTCACTTTTTCCTTTATTTCCTTCGCTTCATCTTCTTGTCTGACATCTACCAATATTCTGATATTGACATTGTGTTCTGATGAGGCATCTTTTATTACTTCCAATATGCCCTCCTGTTCCAATAGATGAAATGCATTGGCCGTAGAAAATAGAATCAAAATCTGATCTAACGCAGATTTAATAAGAGTGAAAATGAGTTTCTTTATATCAGTTGGGTCTCGAATAATATCTATAAATTCTCGCTTAAGCCCTTGCTCGATTTCTTTGATTCTCTGCTTGGCAGGAATTGCTTTATCCCACAGAATATTAAAAACTTGTTGCTGTTGCTGGACTATAACCTTAACATTGCTTAAGATAAGTTCTTCAGGTAATTGCCCCAATTCTTTTACATTAGCCGATGCTCGGTATTCTATTCCATCGTGTATTCCAAAGGCACCTATAATTTCATCTAAATGACGAACTTCAGCGATTCGCATTAACTTTTTGCAGTCAGAAAGATTTTCTTTATTTATATCAGTAATCCATCTTAGTTTTACTCCCCTAACTTTAAGTTTAGTATAACCTTCCCAGATAGGCTTTGTATTAATGGTTAGATAAACTCCCTTACTATAAGTGCAAATGTCCATGCTTTTCTTTAACTTTGAAAAGATTTCTACTGTTGCGTTAAGCATATCTTTTTGGTCACGCAATACCTCTGTCCTCTCGATAGCCGCGGAGGAATTTGGGGGTGAAGATTGGGATGAAGAAATTACCAAGAATGAATTATAAAATAGATTTGGGTATATAAGGAGATATTGCTCCAGCACACAATCCAAGATTCAACCATGATCTGCAATTAGAGATAGATTGTATTGAATGGGCCCTTAAGAAGATAGAAGTGAACAAAATTCCTAATGATAGATTAGATGGTCTTATTCGAAGGATGATTAAGGACTTGGAAAAAAGGAAGGATAAAGCCATGAAACGATCTGATACTGATGATTTGTGGATAAAGATTGAAAGTCTTCAATGGGTTCTATTTGTTATATTTGCTACAAAGCATGAAAGAATGGTTGTAATTTGAATTTTCAAGCCAAATAGATCATTCTTCTTTAAAATTTAAATAATTATCTTCTAAATAATCATTTGAGATAGCGATAATATTGATCTATTTACTAGTGGCTACGATATTGGCTGTTATGGTTCCTGCCTCTGCGTTTGGAACCCCAGCAGCACAACAAGGTGGGAACTTTATGGTATCAGTCGCTGGAACTGCCGCTGGTTCGATTCCCCATCAAATTGATCTGAAGGTAACCCAACTTCCTGGAGCACAACTAAGTGAGGTATCGGGTTTCATCGTCAGTCCTGAAGATGTTGTTCAGGTCAAGCAAGGAGAAGACATTACAGTATCAACAAGTGCAGATCTGAAGACCCATAAGGTAAAGCTGACAAACACACAGGATCAATTGGTGGATCTGTTACCTTTGTCC
>JBPCNB010000580.1:0-13212 GCA_051001675.1 Nitrososphaeraceae archaeon
AGAAAAGTTACCAAAACTTGCCCAGTTCCCGTGGTTATAGCCGGGGGTCCAAAGGTTAATACCGATTATGAACTCCTAGAGATGTGCGAGGCAGCGATGAAGGCTGGAGCAAAAGGCGTAACATTCGGACGCAATATTTTTCAGCATGAAAATCCTGTTTCTATCGTGCGTGCTTTGCATAAGGTAGTAATAGATGGCCTAAATCATAAGGATGCTATTGAGGTGCTTCGTAGTGCTCAAGAGTAAAGAATTAGTGATCAGACCCGCAATATCGGTTAGAGACATACCTGGTTTTCTTTCAAACATAAGAAAAAGGAATGTTAAAGTTTTATATCTGGATCCTAAGCTGGTCGGAGAGCAAGACTTTAAAACTATCTACCCGTCGGACCAAGCTGATATCGTCATATGCGGGTCCATTAAAGAATTAAAAAAATTGAAGTTACTGAAAAAATCCTGCGGTTTTGCTAAGATGGTATCCAGCAATGAGGATTTAGAAGAGATCGTCATAGCATCTGAGACGGGTGCAGATCTCGTGATAATTGAAACTACCGACTGGAAAATAATTCCCTTGGAGAATATTATTGCTAGATTACATAAATCAGCGACAAAAATATACACGACAGCAAACAGTGTCGACGAAGTAAGAACAATGTTCACAGTATTGGAATTAGGAACAGATGGAGTAATCTTCACAACGGACGATGAAAATCAAGTAGATGAACTAGGACTATATCTAGAAAATATGAGTCTCCCTCTTCAAGCAGCTCGAATATTGGAAGTCAGGGACGTGGGGATAGGCGAAAGAGTGTGTATTGACACAGCCTCCATGCTCAAGACAGGCGAAGGTTTACTCGTTGGCAGCAAAGCAAACTTCCTCTTTCTTATTCATAACGAATCCGTAGGCTCATCATTCACGTCGCCTCGTCCCTTCAGAGTAAATGCAGGGGCAGTTTACTGCTATACAATGTTGCCTGACGGGAAAACTAAATACCTCTCCGAGATTGAATCAGGAGCCGAGGTTTTGATAGTTAACAAGGAAGGAATGTCAAAGCACGCAATTGTTGGACGGTCAAAAATAGAGACACGCCCTCTACGGTTGATAAAAGCCGAAATGAATGGCGAACAGGGGGGTATCATACTCCAAAATGCCGAAACAATTAGAGTAGTTACGAAGGAAGGGAAATTGCTCTCTGTAACTGATCTCAAGGTGGGAAATGAGATACTCGTTCACACTTCCCGACAGTCTGGCCGCCATTTTGGATTGGAAGTGGACGAGTACGTTTTAGAAAAATAATCACAGTATTTGCTGTGCCTAATTTAACGAGTAATATTTCTTTATCTGAAAGTTCATTAATTTAAAGTATCTCGAATATGCATAAAAAATCTGTTCATGATCATGTTTCTGCACAAGAATTTTGTAGATCAAATAATAACTGGAGACTGCAAAAATGTCCTGTTAGAAATTCCTTCTAATTCTATTCAACTTACAATTACTTCCCCTCCATACAGAAACGCCATAGATTATGATATGCATGTGTCAGGTAGAGGGGAGTACTATCGTGGAAAGGCAAAAATCGGAACTTCCGCATACTTGGACGAAATGTCAGAAATTTTCAACAATCGAATCTATCGAGCAACCAAGGAAGGGGGGTATTGTTGTATTGTAATCGGCAACGAGGTAGTCAATGGTACACTTTTACCACTCCCGCATATGCTACTGTCAAAAATCGTACAGCCCTCAGGTAACTGGAACCTTCATGAAGAAATCATATGGCACAAAGTCACCGGTGGAACTAATAGATACGGCTCTTTTGTTATCAATCCTTATCCAAAATACTATAGAGCTAATATTATGCATGAGTTCGTCCTGGTATTGAGAAAAGGCGACGTTACCAGCGGAAGAACGCAGAGAAGTGACATGCTCCCAGCTACTCACGAGGAATGGACAAAAGAAATAGCAAATTCCATATGGCATATCCCACCCGTTCCACCCGGATTCATTGAGCATCCATGTCCTTTCCCCGAGGAAATTCCTTATCGTTTAATGAAGTTGTACTCTTACGAAAATGATGTAATACTGGATCCCTTTAATGGTAGCGGACAGACGACTAAGGTAGCTTTTCATTTTCACAGACACTATATTGGCATTGAAGTAATGGAGCAATACAATACATTAGCTTCAAGTCGCCTTGCGAAGGAAAAAATGCATATAAGACCTGAAGCAGTAATCGCCAACTGGAAAAAAATCCCGTCCCATTACAAGAACTAGGGTCGATTTCTTAATTTTTGATCTGGTGAAGAATTATTTTGTTTCCAGATTCTCTAGTTTTCCTATCTATCCCATTTTGTTGGCATCCATTAACGTTCAAATGTGGCAATGTATGGAGGCCGAGACAATGATACGTACGCGAATTGACAGTAGCAATTAATGCTACTGGTGTATGAGGTCGATTAATGTCCAATCTACTCCAAGCGTAATATGATGACAACTAAAGTGTTTTATAAATGACGAAGAACAAAAGACCTTGATTGAGAAAGATTTGTGGATCCATAGGAGCTATAAATGTGGAGTCTCTTCAAAGCCAGATACGGGAAGCTTTTTCCTTGGGAGCAGACTACGTAGAGATTCGCTTCGATTTCCTGAGGCTCTCAGATATTGAGCAAGCTATAAGAATTGCAGAATCAATAAAGTCGAGAGCTATATTTACTTTAAGATCCGTACACGAAGCCGGTCAATTCGAGGGAAGCGAAAATGAAAGAATTGAATTGTTAAGAAGGTTATCTATGGCTGAACCGATGCTTTTAGATGTTGAATATCTTACCATCCGAGATAATGATGACTTAGCGGATTTTCTAATAAATCAGCATACACCGATTCTCATTTCGTGGCATGACTTTGAATGCACTCCCCCAAATAATCGATTACAAGATATCCTCGGTGACATGAGGATCTATAGTAATTATGCAAAAATTGTAACAACAGCTAGGGACATGAACGACGCATTTCGAGTGCTCGACCTCTATGAAGGTATTGCGGGATTAGAATTGATTGCTTTTGCTATGGGTGAGGCTGGTGTCATATCCAGAATACTCTGTGCAATTGCGGGTAATGCACCATTTACCTATGCTGCCATAAACAGGCATACTGCACCAGGACAGATCGACCTTCGGCGGATGAAAGGGTTATTTGAGAGAATTAACTCCTTTTGTAACGGCAAACCAAATGCAAAATAAAGGTTATAGCAAGACTTACTGTATTATAGGCGATCCAATTCAACATTCTCTTTCACCCGCTATGCAAAATGCAGCGTTCAATTCGCTAGGACTTGATAGTACTTATATTGCATTTAGAGTTCGAGAGGGAGAGCTAAAGGAATCTATAGAATCACTCCGCAGTATCAAAGCCTCTGGCTTCAATATCACAGTGCCCCATAAAGTTGAAGCTATGAATTATGTAGATGAGTTTGATCCCAGCGCGCACAAAGCGAGGGCAGTAAATACCGTTCACAACGTGGAAGGTCTCTTGAAGGCGTACAATACTGATACTTATGGTTTTGTTCATCCGTTGCATTTGAGGAATGTGAATTTTGACGGAATCAAAGTACTCTTACTCGGAGCAGGGGGCGCTGCAAGGGCAATAATAGCGGCACTGTCAGTTGAAAAAGGAGTCCCTGAATTGTTAATTGCTAATCGATCCGAAGGGAAGGCAAGATCTGTTTGGGAACTATCTCTGGCCCTTGGGTTGAATTGCAAATTGATACCATGGGAACAAATACCTGAGTACTCAAAAATGGCTCAACTGATAGTAAATGCAACAACGATAGGAATGAAACATGAGCCTAGCCCAGTGAATCATAAACGTATAATGAAAGATGCGATTGTTTATGACATTGTGTATAAACCGGTAAACACTGACCTGCTTGAAAATGCAAAACTCGCCGGAGCCGATGTAATATACGGATATGAAATGCTCCTTCATCAGGGCGCAAAATCATTTGAAATATGGACTGGATTGCCCGCCCCCATCGATGTGATGAAAAGGGCGCTATTGGGAACAGTGGGTGAACCTTCATGAAGACTAAAGTTCAATCGACCATACACGGGGCAATATCGATAGTCAATGCGATTGCCACAGGCTATGGGTCAGCCCTGGGCATATCCTTAAAGGTAAGCGTTGAATTGGAATTACAAAAAGGCCAAGGCATTGTAATCAAACCTGAAATAGGAACCACGTTACTTAGTAATATAGTTACCAAGATTCTCCCAAAAGAAATATTAGCAAACTCCCTGCTAGTCGTAAAAGTAGACTCAGAAATCCCTGTTGGAGTAGGCCTGAAAAGTTCAAGTGCAGTGTCAAGCGCTATGGCACTCGCTTGCGCTGGTCTTGTTAACGACCACGTAGAGGACAATTTCGTTCTGGATTCAGCAGTCCATGCCTCGTTAGATGCTGGTGTCACAATCACCGGAGCGTACGATGATTCTACTGCATGTTATTTCGGAGGATTTGTGTTAACAGATAATTACGGGTGTAAACTCATACATAGAGAAGAAGCACCAAGCAATTTATACGCTGTAATATTTCTTCCAGATGATCCCAAGCGCGGGAATATTCGCAACTTGCATACATTCTCAGACCTCTTCATGGATGCCTTTAACCTAGCCAAAATTCGAGATTACTGGAAAGCTATGAAACTGAATGGCCTACTTACGACCTCTGCTCTTTCTGGTCAGTACGAACCTTTCTTGACCAGCATACAGAGTGGAGCGTTAGCCGCTAGTATTTCAGGAAATGGCCCATCGTTAGCTGCTGTCACATATCGGGAACATGTAGAAGACATCAAACATGCATTCGATAAATTTAATGGTACAACTCTTGTTTCCAAAGTTAATAATGAGAAGGCAAGTGTCAAATTAATAATTGGTTAGAATTAGAATAGATAAATCAAGGATTACTGGAGTCTTAAAGTGCCCGCCAAGTAAAAGCTATACGCACAGAGCAATCGCCATTGCCTCACTTGCAGAAGGAGAATCTAGGATCAAGATGCCATTGATATCTCGAGATACTCTTGCAACAATATCCGCTTCGACTGCAATGGGAGTAAGCATCGATCGCCAAAAATCGGGCCTAATTATTAAGGGTAAACTTATTTTGAATACACCCTCAAACATCATCAACGCGGAAAATTCTGGGACTACAATCAGAATATTCGCCGTAATGGCCGCTCTTGCCAGTTCTGGCTTTACTATTTTGACTGGTGATGCGAGTCTTCGTAAACGCCCAATGCAGCCCGCACTTGATGCATTGGGTCAACTTGGAGTTGTTTGTTATTCCTCTCGAATGAACGGCTTGGCTCCACTTTTGATAAAGGGTGGAGGCATTCAGGGAGGAAGTGTCATAATTAATGGAGATATGTCAAGTCAGTTTCTATCCTCCTTGCTTATATCAACGATCTACGCAAAATCGCCTGTATCAATACATGTTAAGGGACAACAGGTATCGAAGCCATATGTTGACTCGACCCTAGCTACTATGAAAGCGTTCGGCGTCGCCATTGACCATAAGAGAGATTTCTTGGAGTATCGTATCAAGAATAAAGAATACAAAGCAGCAGAGTTTAATGTTCCTGCCGATTTCTCCACCGCTGCTATGATTCTAGCAGCCGGTGTTCTAGCAGGAGGAAGTATTACAATAAGAGGGTTAAATTTCTTGTTACCTCAAGCCGATTCGAGGATACTGAATATTCTGAACGATATGGATGCACAGGTGCGCGTTAATAAGGCAAGAGGTGAAGTAAAAGTAACAGGTTCTAGTCTTCTGGAAGGCGGCAGCTTCGACCTTACTGATAGCCCGGATCTCTTACCCGTTCTTTCAATACTCGCCTTGAAAGCAAATTCACCCGTAGAGATAACTGGTATTGCCCATGCGCGTTTAAAAGAAACGGATAGGGTTTCAAATATAGCTTCCCAGTTAAAGAAATTTGGAGCCACAGTCAAAGAACAACAGGACCAGTTATTGATAATTGCTCCAGAAGTTCCACAAAACTCAAGAATTCAGACCTTTAATGACCATAGGTTATTTATGGCTTTTACTATCGCATCATTGCTAACGGAAAAAACAGAGGTCGAAGGTGCAGAATCTATTGATGTTTCGTACCCGGGCTTCTTGCAGGACCTGGTACAACTCGGAGCTAAAATAAGTTTTCTATGATATCTCAATAATCTTGCAAGCCTTGTATGCTCCCTTTATTTCCATACAATCCATCGGAAATGAATAAAATGTGCCAAAGAATAAAAAAGGTTTTTTTTAGAAATAAGATTGGTCTACTTTTGAAATATATTCGAGCTAGATATATTGAAATTCACATGTAAGTGGAATATATATAGAGTAGCACTAAACTTTGCTATATTAGTGCAATGGTTGGGAGTGTGATCGGCGAACGGTTTACTTGCACGAGTTTTGGAGAGAGTCATGGAAAATGCGTGGGTATTGTAGTGGACGGATGCCCTGCAGGATTGCTGCTGAATGAAGCCGACATACAGCCTCTTCTGGATTTAAGAAGACCAGGACAATCAATAATTGCGACACAAAGGAAAGAAGGAGATAAGGTAGAAATTCTATCTGGGGTATTTGAGGGGTTTACTACCGGTGCCCCCATCTGTATGTTAATATGGAACAAAGACTCCGATTCTCGTTCCTACGAAACAATAGCTACTCAGCCTCGTCCCGGGCATTCCGATTACCCTGCGCAAGTGAAGTATGGTGGATTTGCAGACTATAGAGGGGGAGGTAGATTTTCCGGCAGATTAACTGCGACTTTTGTGATGGCGGGCGCGATTGCTCAGAAATTAGTATATCATTCTTTAGGGATCGAAATAACAGCTTATACAATTCAAATAGGCAGTGTACGGGCAAAAGATATTGATTTAGAAAATGCAAGGAAGAATCGATATGGGAATGATGTCCGGTGCCCAGATTTAACTGCCGCCAGCAGGATGAGGGAAGCAATAATGCAGACTAAGAGGGAGGGTGACTCATTGGGTGGCGTTATTGAGTGCGTGTGCACAGGTTTGCCCGTTGGGCTTGGGGAGCCGATTTTCTCATCGCTGGAGGCTGATCTTAGTAAGGCTCTCTTTAGTATTCCGGCAGTTAAAGCGGTTGAATTTGGTTCAGGTTTTATGGGATCTGTAAAAAAAGGATCTGAAAATAATGATCCGTATGCAATAGAGAACAATAAAATTGTAACGAGAACAAACAATGCCGGTGGTATTCTAGGTGGACTATCTAATGGAATGCCTATAAGGCTTCGTATCGGGTTTAAGCCTGCTGCTTCAATAAGCCGGACACAACGTACGATAGATATTTCCACTCTCTCAGAAATTGATTTGAACGTGTCTGGGAGACACGATCCGTGTGTAGTGCCAAGAGCGCCCCCAGTGGTTGAATCCATCGTATCGGTTATTATTGCGGATCATGCTATCAGATCTGGATTTATAGAGCCAGTTTTAAAGAAATGGTCAAAAAAACGAGATACCAAGATTTAGATAAATTGCGATCCGAAATTCGCAATATTACGCTGGATATCATAGCTAAAGTCCACAGAAGAATGGAGCTTGCAGAGCAAATTGGATCAATCAAAGACAATTTGAATATCGAGATAGAGGACGAGAAAGTGGAGCAGGATGTACGTAGGTCGGTATCGGAATTGTCACAGACACTGGGAATTGACCCTGCTTTTTCTGGGAGGCTTTTGAATATGCTTCTAATGGAATCAATTCGGTTGCAGCAGATCCAGCAAAGGCCCGGAGATGTCCATTTGCGACCTACCCATCTCAGTGTCTTTATGAAGGCCAAGGATCTGGAGACTTCAGGGAAGAAAATCATACACTTAGAGGTGGGAGAACCGGACTACACGGCACCGAAGAAGATAAAAAAAGCTCTCACCGAATCATACGATAATAAACACTATCATTACACCGACTCTAGGGGAATAGTAAGTCTTCGGCAGGCCATAGCAAGAAAAGTAGGCCGTGGGATAGGTGCCGATGAGGTAATTGTAACTGCGGGCGGAAGATTTGCCATTTTTTCTGCAATTCTTTCCATGCTGAAGCCGGGGGAGGAGGTAATCTCTATAGAACCGTCTTGGCCTGCCTATCGGGAGTTTGTTGACTTTGCTGGAGGCAAGATGAAGATCCTGAGCACGAACTTGGAGGAAAAATGGAACCCCGATCCAAGACGACTTGATGAAATGATAGATCATCATACCAAAATAATTATTCTAAACTATCCCAATAACCCTACCGGCAAGGTTTTGGATAAAAAGAATATTACAAGAATTGTCTCTATGGCCAAGGATAGTGGGCTGTATGTCATAAGCGATGAGGTTTATTCGGATTATTCGTTTAAGAAGTTTACAAGCTTGGCAGAGTACAAATATGATAAGAGTCTGGTCGTTTCGTCATTCTCCAAGTCTTGCGCTATGACCGGTTTTAGAGTTGGATATGGGATTGCAAACAAAGAAATTATTGACAAAATGGCAAGAGTCCAAGCGATAGCGATGACAAGTGTAGCAGAACCCATGCAGCATGCAGCGTTAGCCGCGATAGATTACAATTCTACAGGTAACGTCAAATTAATCCAGAAGAGGTTAGGCCTCATTGCTGAGAAGCTACAAAATATGTCACTTGATTTTACAACTCCTGATGGAGCCATGTATATCTTTCCGAGACTAAAAGGTTTAATTGAGGATGATGCGACGTTAGTAGAAAAGCTTTTAGATTTAGGAGTTGCCGTAGCACCCGGGAGTGGATTTGGACAGAACTATCGACAATTTATTAGGATTTCGGCCTGCCAGCCAGAAGATGTGTTGGAAAAGGGATTGGAAGTCATCCGGTCGGTTTTGTTTACACGGTAACGCTTATGGTTCAACGGATCTCTATAATAGGTGCTGGGGGCAAAATGGGGTCGTGGTTTTTGAATTATTTTTTGAGAAAACCGGCGACAAAAGTCCTGGTATATGATATAAAGACATTATCGAAACCTCCTGCAAATGTGACGCAATGCGCAAGTGTAGCTAGCTGTGTAAAAGATGCTGACCTCGTACTAGTGTGCGTTCCCATTATCCTGGCTCCGTGCGTCGTAAAGCAATGTGCTTTAAAAATGAAATCAGGCGCTATACTGGCAGAGATCTCCTCAATTAAAACCAGAACTTATACGATATTAAAAAAGTATTCAAAAAAAATTTTTCCACTCTGTATACATCCTATGTTTGGACCAGGAGCATCTCATATCAGAGATACAAGGATTATTCTCATACCTGTGAAAAACCAAAAAAGAGAGTCAAAAACGGTGCGTACTTTAATGCGGGGAGCAGACATCATAGTGCTTCCTAACGCTCACATCCATGATAAATACATGGCAATAATGCTTGGGTTAACTTATTACGCAAACATAATACTCGCTAACTTGTTATCAACGGAAGACATTTTGTATATGGAGAAGATTGCAGGAACTTTCTTTAGAATCCAACTGCTTCTGATTCAAGGCATTTTAAGTGACGATCTGGGTCTTATTGTTTCGATCATTTCAGAGAATACCTATACCAGAAAGTATATTTCTGACTTTCTTGCTCAAGCCGATAGGCTTAGAAATATAATAGATGCTAGAAAAGGTAATGAATTCATGAGCGATTTAGCCAATGTCAAGTCAATTTTCCAACAAAGCAGCGATTTGCATATGTCTTATCGGCAGTTATATGCTATTTTTACAAGCCGGAAAGAAAAAAAGTAGTCGTAATCTACCCTGTTCTTTAGATTATAGTTCATGAGTAACTTTAGCTAAAGGCGGAACTTACGCGGATGATTTAATAAATTAGATGTAACTCAATTAAGAGACATCCATGCCAATAGACATTCATCTAAAATGATTTATGGAAACATCGTTAACGTTTGAAAGTATCGTGCATTCATAACCGCACTGCAAATATGCTAATCACGCAATGTCACCCCAATTATCTGTGAGTACAAAAGAGTTCATTAACTATGAGAAGATTGGAAGGTGACTTCTGTCATTTGGCTTTCCATAGTAGTTCGCTTGTCAAAATTGTAGCCTGAACGATTAACCTGTTATGATATATATCGTTAATTAATAATGCTGATTAGAGACAATGAAAATACAATTTGCAAACCATCTTTTGTGTCTTGAGCATAAAGACAAAGAGACTCGGCTTTCATTAAACCAGCTACACAGTGACGATAACAACGAATGCATCGAAGGATTTTTGCATTGCTCGCATTGTGAGGCGGAGTACCCCATACTAGAGGGAGTTGCGATTGTTGTAAAGAACTTTCCGGCCTATGTTCAGAAAAGGACTTCTAGTTATGGCAAATGGCTATTGCAAACGAAAACTGATAAAATGAAAGATTTTCTAAGAAAAGCCACTAGAGATTTTCCCCGCTCGGAACTTGGCCACGACCGCTACGAAGAAGGAGGTGTTTGGTTTACGCCATATAGATGGACACATTACGACCATGAATTAAAAGATAGACTTCTCAGCTCTCTCAGATGGCACTTAAGACCCAATGAACTATACAATAGAGTGGTCCATGGAATAAATCCAAAAATGGACGGCATAGCCCTTGACATCGGTTGTTCGTTGGGCTACAGCACGCTTATACTTGCAAAAAAATACGCTTTTACGATAGGAATTGATCTATCTTTCTCCTTCATAAAAGAGGCGAGAAGAAGAATGTTTGCATACAGACAGGGAAACGTAGAATTTTGCGTCGCAGATTCTCTCCTAGCACCATTTAATGCGGCAAAATTTGATTTGGCTGTTGTATTCAACATGATAAATTTACTCGATGTTTCAAGGCTACTTTCTTCCATTCATTCTCTTTTGAAACCATCAGGGAACGCCATCTTTGCAGACCCTTTTGATTTTAATTACGAGCCCAGACCAAATACCATATTCGACAGTCAATCGTTCAGGAAGTTTCTTAAAAAGTCAAGGTTCGAGGTTGATGAAAAGACTGACACGAAGGAATCTTATATTCCCTGGGTTCTGAAAATAAACGAGCGAACCTATTTATTTTATTTTGTCGATTATATCAAAGCTAAAAAGATTTCTAAACACAAGACATGGTAGCTAAATATCTCCAGTCACTGATCTGTCATTATATTACTGGCGAATATTGTTAAAACTCGAATGGATTGATCAAGTTTTTACATTTCGATCAGAAAGTAAAGTCCAAGCTGGATCCTAACGACCGGTAACTATCCTCAGGTCTATACGCGGGAATACTCCTAAAATTGTATACCCTCAGCACATAATCTTACTTATTTACCAATCCTAGGGAGGGTTTAAAACTTCGGGAAGATCAAAATACCATCCTAAAGTTTAGTTATGCCCTGGCAAGTTGCACTTGCGTCCTGATTTGTCTCTATATTTGAGACCAAATTCGGATAAGGAAGAGAGATGTTTACTATTGAACACAGTCCCATCTTTGCAAACAAGCTTATCTCCTATGCAACAGCTCGCACATATCCCAATTCCGCATTTCATATATCGTTCAATGCTCGCCTGAACTGGAATCGAACATGCGGAAGCAAGTTCGAAGACTTTCTTCATCATAGCTTCAGGTCCGCAAGTATATGTGGTATCGAAGCTTTCGTTACTGATCAGATCCCGCATAGCGTCTGTCGCTTTTCCTTTTATTCCGTAGCTGCCATCTTCTGTAGTAGTGACAATTTTATGGTTCGTGTCTGCCAAGCATTTTCCAGCGAGCTTTTCGAAGAATACTTCTGTGTGAGTTTTTGCGCCGATAATCAGTGTTGTGTCAATTTTAGCATCATTTAGATGACCTGCCAATCGAAGTAATGGAACTAAACCCGTACCTCCTCCTACGAGCATCACTTTTTTGTCTTTCTCTGCAATCTCAAATGTATTCCCATAGGGCCCCCTTACACCTAAACTTTCGCCTCTGGCTTTGTTGTATAATGAGGTTGACCCGTATCCCTTTTTGCGTACCGTTAATGCTGCTGAAGATTTTTCGTGCCATATCATTACACTCATAGGTAATTCCTCAGCCCCAGGCATCCAAACCATTAAGAATTGGCCTGCTCCCGCTCTAGAACTAATTTCATCTCTAAAGGCCAGAGTTCTTACTGTGGGGGTCTCCTCAATTATCTCCTCTATTCTGATAATTCGCAACCTGTCAATATTTGTGTGCAATACCTATTATCTCCATTACACTCTTCACGTTTTTCCTCTCTAGATACCTCTTTATGCCATTGCAAATTATATTAAAACTCGCTAGTCCGTTGCTTGCAATAATGCTTCCCAATTGTACGGCAGAAGCACCAGCAAGCATAGCCTCGACTGCATCCTCCCAAGTCAAAATACCGCCACATGCAATAACGGGCATGCCAGTGTGTTTAGTAATTTCATAAGTGCACCTTATTGCGAGTGGTTTGATTGGTTTACCTGAGAGTCCGCCTACTTTATTGCTGAGAATCGGCATTCCTGTTTCAATATCTATTGCCATGGCCCTGAGTGTATTGATGGCAGTTATTCCATTAGCCTTGGCATCTTTAGCAATAGACGCGATAGAGAGAACATCTGCGTTTCCCACCCCAACTTTAACAAAAACCGGTTTTGTTGTATGCGATTTTGTTGCCTTGATGATCCGATATACCATTTCTGGATCATCACCTACCTCCATCCCCATCTTTGCTACGTGGGGACATGAAAGATTAATCTCATAGCCGGTAATATTTAGGCTGTCGAATTTCTTAACCAGGGTAGGAAAGTCACTATCAGAGGAGCCTACAATACTTATTATGATAGGTAGATTATCGTTTTCTCTAATTTCTTCTGAAAAGGCGTCTGCACCCGGATTGGCCAATCCTACCGCATTTAGATAGCTAGACTTGTCCAATGATACAACAGTTGGACTTCGATATCCTTCGATTGGGGAAATGCTGATTGACTTTGTAACTATCGCTCCTACATTTGATTTATACAACCTCCTGAAGAGATCCATCGAGATGCCAAGAAAACCTGAGGCAAGAATAGTTGGATTACGTAAACACATGCCTGCAAAATTTACACTGAGGGTGTTGCTTTCTGAGTATTTTTCTCTTCTCAACTCTTGTGCATCCTCAGGAAACAACTATGTACTTGTAAAAACTTTTCCTCATATGAATGTCTACTC
>JBPCNB010000581.1:0-1916 GCA_051001675.1 Nitrososphaeraceae archaeon
ATCCATACTATCATAATGCTGTTAACCTTAAGCAGCATCTGTTACCCGTGTCTGGATATTAAGAGTTCCCCTGAGGCAGGAATAACTCAGATTTATTTCCTACTTTAAGTCGCCTCTTTATCTAACAGAAGGTCCTATTTTTGAGAAGACTCATTAGACTTGTGAAAGGAGATATTACAGCAAGAGCTGTTGATGTTATTATAATTATAAATGCTGCTAATTCTTCTCTAAAACATGAAGTAGGAGGAGCGGTCGGTATTTTGAGAAATCGATGATGAGACTGCAGATTACTTCAAAAAGGAATTGCAAATACAAGGGAACATGGGTGACAAGGATCTAAAGAACTGCATTAATGCGAAGACAGTGTAAGATGTATAGATTCGGAAAGATGTTTATAGATCGAAAACCGATTAAACATGATAAATAGGGCAGTGTGGCCTGACCGTTTTTCTTAAGAAATAGACTTCTCCAAAAAATTTGATGATCTTTTGGTTTTCCTTCACGGCCGTTAAATATCAGGTGGATATCTCTGCGTGAGAATTGTGCGAACCACCAAAATGTAATCCATACACACTAACGCACTAATCTTTCTTTTAGTTTTAACGTTTACACGAACTTGTAACTATCGATCCATGCGGAATAGGATACAAAGAACCTAAACATGTTAAAGTACCAAGAAACCGTATTTGTATTTATTATTGTCCCTTTTCACCGCTCTTCAATATTGTCTTTTATTTCAATATCATTCCTTTTGATTCCATATCGTGTAAGATTCCATCTGTGGTATGTTAATGATACGCAAGCAAGCAGATATTATAGTAAATGATGAATAAACACATTTACAGATTTGTCTACCTGTGTGTAAAAATATACTATTTGTTCGTTGGTTAAATACTTAGCCATATGGTCTATATAATTTGTGGGAAAAGAATAATATTTTGTCAAACTTGTTGTCGTGTTTATTCTTCTACTCTATGCGACGCCTCAGCTATTATCTGGTCTATATCATTTTCCGATCCATTTCCTGGATTAGCAATATCTATGTTCATCTCATTATTCTGATTTGCTTCTGACATTACACTATTAGTAATCATCTGCACATAGGTTATCTCTTTACTTATATCAGGCTGCAACTTTGTTATGTCTGATTTTAAACCTTTAACTGGCTGTATAGCTGGTCTTAGAGTTTCCATTATTTCCAACATATCACTAACAGTAGAGTTTCTTATTGATACCTGTTCTAATGTCCTCCTCGCCTGATTGAGAATTCGTTGATTATGACGCACATTTGCTAACTCATTTGATAAGATTTTTGCAGTAATAACATTATGGGATTGTATAGCATTAACTACTCTATTAAAGAGACATACTTCCCTATCTTTTGAATCTGCAATCTTATTGTCCAATTTTGATATTTGCAACTCGATGGTACAATTCCCAATTTCAATTCTTGGCTTTGATGGCCCATGTAAGCGTAAGGTTTCTTTAGCCTTTTCCTTTATGCCTTTTTTGTGGTGTTTAGTCCAATTCTTAAAAAAACTAGCCATTTTAGGTTATATGAGTTGATTATTAATCATTATTATTAGATATGTAAAAGCAAATTAACTAGTCTATTAGCAATAATTAAATAATTTTCCCGCATATACTGCCTTTCGGTGGGTTGTAACTGTATCATCGTGGAAAACTGGTTGCTGCTTACTCCTAGATTTCAAGGGGTTTTAGTACGGACTGGGTTAAAGGATTATCTGAGCATTTGCTACTAGTGTGTGTGGTACTAGGCTGACATCGTAAGGAAGAATGTAAAAAAATTGCATCAAGGTATTTTATAGCCAGAGTTTCATCCTCGCCACGATAACTACATTATTGAGGAAAATTTATTTAATTTTTTTTAAATATAATGTTTCGAACCTCAGATC
>JBPCNB010000582.1:0-11496 GCA_051001675.1 Nitrososphaeraceae archaeon
GTCAGAATCCGATAATTGAGCTTCTTCTATCACATTTCCTGATAAGCTGACAGTAGTCTCTTTTGACTTGATCTCATTTAATATTATATCAGCTAGAGGACCACGGTTTGATGGGGAAGATGTAAAAGTTGGATCTTCCACTCTTATTAGCATTGTTTTCATAACAACCACTATTGTCTTCGGCTTTTATTATTCGACAGAACCAAATACAGTCTTTAACCAATCCGATGACAACGATGAGGATGAAGAAAGTAAGGATGATATCAGTAGTAATGATCACGATGCAACAACACCTGCTACAAAGAAGGATGAGAGTGATAACAATAAAAGCGACAAGAAGTTCGTTATACTAACATTTGATGATGGTTACAAGAGTCAATATACTAATGTCAAACCCATTTTAGATAAGCATGGCTTTAAGGCTACTTTCTATGTAGTATGCAATTATGCACAAAAAATAGACATAGATAGAATGAACTGGACTGAAGTGAAAGAGTTGTACGCAGAGGGACATGAAATAGGGTCTCATACTATGAATCATCAGGACCTTACGCAAATACCACCTTACAGGATAGATTATGAAGTTGGTATTTCGAAACAATGTATTAATTCTCAAGGTATAAATGTTTCAAGCTTTGCATACCCTTTTGCTGAGGGATCCACCAATCCAACTATAATTAGTACAGTTTCCAAGTATTATCCTATTGCACGTACAGCTGATGCTCCGCTTATGTTCTTGGATTGTAAAGGATGGAATAATGATAATGAAGATGCGGAAGATGATATTAGTTCTACTATTAATTCAAGTACTACATAAACTGACTGCAAGGAATACTCAGATGATGGACGGCTCAATCTAGTAAATAGATATACCATCAGAGGATGGGCTCACGATTCTGAAAGAGCTGACAACTTATTTAGTGATGAATATATGCTTCATAGGTTTAAAGAAGTAGTTGATTCTCAGACCAAGTATAATACAGATACCAAAATAAAAGCAGTTCCTATTATTATATGGCACAATATAGCTAACAATGTTCAAGATGATCCTTATACTACTACAAGTATCGAGTTGTTTGAAGCTGAAGTAAAACATTTGTACGACAATGGTTTTACTGTATTAACAATGGCTGATTTGTTATACGATAAAAACACGAGTACCCTAAAGATTAATGATAACTACCTAGGCTAGTAAGTAAACCGTAGTAATAGAGAATAGACATGTGTGTTATAAGGTCTCTGAGTACAAGATATCCAAGCTATAATATTATTGTTCTACCTCTGCATTTATTCTTCTCACCAAGTCTTTGACCTCAATTGGTTTCTGAATATAGCACTCTATTTCTGTTGTTGGAAATGCTGCTCTTAGTGCTTCATAATTTTGATAAGTTGCAGTCATAAAACATACCTTAAGATTACCATCTATCTTTTTCACTTCATCTTGTAGTTCGTGGTCCATACATCCTTGGCATTCTAATGTCAAGAAGTGCCAAGTCGTACAGTCCAGGCTTAAAGTTTGACAAAGCGACTTCAGGATCATTAAATGTATGAACTTCAAATGTACGCTAGCTTGCAAACCTATCTTTACTGTTAAAGTAATAACAGGATTATCGTCTACTACCAAAATCCTTCTTTTGTTATTTTGGCTAGTCAACACTGCTTAGTTGTTGTAAACCAACACATAAACATATTAGCAATACTGAAATGCTAAACGTTAGGACAGGTTAAATCTTGCCAATATTAAAGACAATAATCCACACTTGGAATATTTCTGCTATGCTAGTTTTTCTACGATTTCATAATGTTATGTTGGTCATAATAATACTGGCTTTCAATTTTATTCTGATAAACGTTTGTACACTGATCTCTTGATCTTATAGAAGATCTATAGAGAAGTCTAGTCAAACAAAGTGTATTGTAACGTTAAATAAAAGCTGTCCATTATCGCAATGTTGTAAATATCATAATGATGATGACTGTCTCTTTAGAACTTTTTTTTGTTACTTTTTATTTTAAATCTTTCCAAGCCCGCCCTTAATCTTAAGCTCCCCCTCCGGTGTCAATGCATGATTGCTGCGATAGTCTAGTGACTGTGAATACTTACTACCATTCGTGTTCTTCCTCCCTGATAAATGAGACGGCATATCATTCGGCACTGCAGTAGACTTCTCCTTCTGACACAATGATAGGATCCTTGGGGTCAAAGCGTCTATTGTCTCTATAGGCCATAGCGTCAGACAGTATATTTTGAATCCTTTTGTAGTTATGACCCCCTGCCTACCAGAGTTTCTTTCTTAATGTAACTAATGCCACAGTTACAATGGAACTAATGAAGCCCGCATATGCTATGACAGCATTATGCGGTAGTGCTATTGATGAACCGATAAACAAACCAGATGCAAGTATAGTTCCAGCAATTACCGTATTATTCTTGTCCTTTTGTATTTTATTACTAGTGTTGTCATAAAGTTGCGTTTCAAGATATGATTGTAACAGTGGAGCAACATTTAAGGCTAATTCAATATTCTTTCCTATTCGATGAATTGAAGTTTTGGCTTCTTCAATATATGCCTCTTTGAGAAGGCCTTCTCCCTCAAGTATTTTCGCAAGCACCTGTACAAATTGGAATTTAACCTTATGATGTTGGTAAATCCCTTCTATGATCGATGCCATTCGCATGTAAAGTGCTAGGTTTTTTGGCAACCTAAATGGAAACCTACTCATTGTCTTGTTTGCAAGATCAGTCAACGCCTTTACTTCCATTTTATCTACCTCTTTTCCATATAGTGACTGAATGCTAAGTTCGATGGCCTTCTCGACAACATGGCGATTAACCGTTGACTCCAATGTTCCAAGTTCCATCAAAACATTAACTGTCCTTGCAGGGTCTTTATCAATCATACCAAGATACAATCTGATTAGCCTAAGGCGTGTTTTATCATCTAGTCTTCCTACCATCCCAAAATCGTAAAGAATTATCGCACCATTATCAGCAACCGAGATATTTCCTGGATGTGGATCTGCATGAAAAATGTTATGCCGCAATAACATCTTGAAAAACAGCCTGTGAACACGCGTAACTAACATTGCTCTGTCGATACTCATCACATCGAGTGCGGCAATGTCAGTGATTTTGATACCGGGGATATACTCCATGGTTAAAACATGTTTTGAAGTTCTTTCTAGAAAGACATAAGGAATTATAACTGTATTATCACCAGCAAGGTTTTTTTTGATTGTAATCAGATTGTCTGCTTCTATACGATAATCCATTTCTTCATATACTGTTTCTATAAATTGAGATAACATGCCTTCGGCTGAAAATGCCAGATTAGGGTCTATAAATCTGGTGGCAAGAGGTAAGATTTTCTTTAATATATAGATATCACTTTCAATAACTTCTTCTATATTTGGTCTGCTAACTTTTATAATAACTTCCCTATTAGTACATTTTGCTAAGTAGACCTGACCCAGGCTTGCACCTGAAAGTGCCGACGTGTTAAATGATTCAAATATATCTTCTATTTTTCCAAGTTCGGATTCAATAATTGGTTTTACTTTTGAAAAATCCGCAGGAGGAACTTCATCCTGTAATTTTGACAGTTCTTCTAGATAAGGAAGGGGTAACAGATCAGCTCGTGAGGAGAGCCATTGTCCTAATTTTATATATGACGGTCCTAGCTCAATGAAGATCTTAAGTGCCTTTTTTGCGTGTTTTCTAAATTTCCGTTCATCTATATTCTTTCCTTCATGTTTAACCCATTTTCTCCTATCCCGTCTGAAGTTAATTACAATGGGCAACAACTTCAGAATTACTTTTGCCACGTGTATTTTTGATGGACTTTTAAATGATGTTCTTATCTGTTTTGATCGAGCATTATTGTCTGACTCGATTTGTTCTTTAAGTTGAGCCGGGTCTTCCAATTATGACTTCTCTATATTTATTTATTTATTTAATTATATCATTTCTTCTTTTAATGGTTTACGCTATAACTATTTCCTTAGGAGTAGTGCTAGGAAGAAATTAATAAAATAAGACTTTTGGTAAATTAATTCCCATCGTCGCTAGAGTTATTGATAACACCTGAGAGATGACAATTCATGCTTTGGCATCGTATATAATAAGCAAAGCCCAATTAATAAAGTCAGGAAGGAAGAAGGTAGATAATTTGGATCTCAATAAGGGTGTTTTATCAAAAGAATGATCTCTTATGATCTTTTCCAAGGAGACTCTTATGACACTTTAAAAAATTTATCCTCTAGAGCAGAAGAACGCAACAAATATAGACTTATTATTACATCTCCTCCATATTATAACCATAGACATTATGGCGAGGATCCGAGAGAAATCGGACAGGAACAAACCTCGGGTCTATTTATAGATAGATTGGTTGACATTTTTGCAGTTTGTAGGGATCTGTTAACAGAAGATGGAAGCTTATGGATTGTAATAGGCGACACTAGAAGAAAGAATGGAAAACTTATGGTGCCCCATAGAATTGCTCTTAAATTAGTTGGAAAAGGCTATAGGCTCAGAGAGGACATTATCTGGTACAAGAAAAATAGTATTGCAAGTAGCTCGAAAGATAATTTCTCTCAAGCATACGAATTAATATTGTTTCTTTCAAAAAATGAAAAAAGTTTTACTAACATGCAGGATTTAAGAGTAAGAGGCAATGAAGCCAGAGAAGGGAGAAATAAGGTACCGCCACCGCACCTGATTCAGTATGAACCCATAAAACAGGATAGAGAAAAAATTTTGGAAATAAGGAAAATAATTCACAATGCAAAACCTGATACTCCTTATGAAGAATTACCCACAACAAGTGAAATATCAAAGGCCCATGGTTACGATCCTGAGAAATTCTGTCCTACATGCTACCGCAAATTCAAGCGACATGCAACACGTAAACGAATAGGAAATCATAGTCATTATCCAATCTTTGCGGTATGCAATTCTAATGGTAAAAATCCGGGAAATGTATGGGACGTGTCCACAAAAGCACATTATGGAAACGAACACTTCGCAATATTCCCTGAGGATCTAATTGCTAGAATTATTACTTTTGCTACGCAAAAAGAAGATTGGGTACTCGATCCTTTTGCTGGAAGAGGAACAACCGGAATCGTATGCGCAATGCTTGAAAGAAACTTCACAGGAATAGACCTGTATCCAACAAATGTTCTTAAGACTGAGAAGAATATTAAAGACGCAATGGAAGGAAGGATCGCTGTGAAGCTAGCTAATATCGTTGAGAATATCCCTGTAACAAATAATACTGCATCAGGCTATCTTAATACTTGAATTCTATAAACCTTCGAGCTTTACTTATTTATCTTTATGGACGGTTGAGTTCTTGTTTAAAATCATGTTCTACCGCTAAATGGTTTGGACATAATTTTCTAGTCGGCCTATTAGGGTGACGTGGACGAAAGTGCTTGTCTAGTAAATCGAAACCCAAACCTGCGGCTATTCCTCCCATTCTGGCTAAGGTGGCAGTAGCAATAGCTCATATTATACCAGTAGCAATCACCAGACCATAACCTATTTGATACAACATTTTAGATATCTGTTCTTCTGACCAAATATCGTCAAAAATTTCATCAACCCCCTTGCCTTTGTACGATGACATCTAAATTGCTACTCCTGCAGTACTCTTGCATCATCGCCATCATCACCTCGTAAGCCCTCCTTGGTGACGGTGAGTATCAATTATACTACAGAATTTAGACAGTTAATATGATGAGAACGACAGTGGTTCAAAAACGTCGATGGTAAGTTGGTCGACTGTCCGCAATAACCCCCATAAAATAAGGTGATGGAGGCGCCATCGAACCTCTTGCTGTTCCGGGTACCAGCTAATATCACAACTCCTACAATGGATATTCTCCTGTTTCTTGGTTCAATATCTCCAGTTTACGTTGGCAATTACAGAAGAACTCCTTCTCAGCTATATTATTTTCGAAACGCGCACCTGCAATAGATATTGGTGTATCATTGCTAAGCGGGTGGAAGTTGCTACTCTAATAATGTGTTGACATAGATAGATTATGAAGACCTCCAATAAAATGATAAATCGAGTCTGAACACGTCGAGATATTTATCACAACTACTAGCTGAAGAAGATAAGGAGAAGTTTTTGGTTGCTGAACTAATTACACAGAAGGTAAAAGATTTATCTATTTTAGTTGCAACCCTTAATTTTAGTCGCGATTTCAGTAATTCCGTTATTCTTGTCAACGAGCTAATCTCGAAGCCTCTACACCGGTCAAATCCAGTTTCACCCTATCTTGATTCGAAACACGGTATTTGCTTAATAAAGTGTTTACCATATTATAGACGTGGTATAAAATCCTATGGATGACGACGTACAAAACGCATATTATTTGTTCATTTATAGTTTATGTAAATGCATGTGAGCCTGCATGCTTGATTCAGAATAGGATTTGAGCAACTGTTCGTTTCCAAAAAATTCGCGAGCATCTCCATGAAATGACATTTTCCTATTAACACATGCGATCTTATTTGCAAGCTTGTTTATTGCATCGAGATCATGTGAAGCTAATATTATCGTGATCTTGTTTTCAGAATTTAATTTTCTTAATAAGGCATAAAATTTGTTTTGTGTTTCCAGATCTATGCCCGTAGTAGGCTCGTCGAGTATCAGCAGTTGAGGCTCATTTACGAGAGCTTTTGCTATAAGTATACGTTGTTGCTGGCCTCCTGAAAGTTCACCAATCCTCTTATGCTTTTGTTCAAGCAATCCTACAATTTTAATAGCAGAAATTATTTTGTCTTTGGTTTTTCTTTCTAATACTCCTAGGGAAACAATTTCTTCCACTGTTGCAGGAAAACCCTGATCAATGATATTTTTCTGTGGTATATAGCCTATTTTTTTTAGGACCTTTCTGTTGTTCCGTATATCTTCACCGAATACTGTTATCTTCCCTTGATAACCTTCAAGTAATCCAAGTATCAAAGAGAATAATGAAGTTTTGCCTGCACCATTAGGGCCGATTATGCCCAACAGATCGCCCTGATCTGCCTTAAATGAAATATCCTCTAAAACCAGATCTGAATTATATCTATAAGTAACATTCTCAAGCTTAATTACTTCTTGCAATCAAATTGTTCCTCCATAAGTGATATTATTGATACATGATGACATGACGAGCACCCAACATTTGAATCAAGAAATAACGGGATCGCGTAATGTACTATTTCCGAATTACTGGGGATACCATGCATATGTTGCCTGTGATTGTTCGTGGTACTAATATCTGCCTGTGTTATTTTCATTGGAAGCGTGGCTAAGAGCCGAATCACCAGTGCTGCAAAGCTCATATGATACAATTTTCAGTTCAAACATAGTATTGGATAATAAGAATATATATCTATGTTAATAAAAAATATGGATTTATTTATAAATTGGTTAATAATTAATAACAATATTAAACATAAGCAGCATCTTAATATGATCAATATTAAAGCAACATCTTAACATGATGATTATTGAAGTTAACGAATTGCAAATCTCGGCTTTTCATATGGTCAGAAATTATTCGAGTACTAAGAAATTTCAGTTCAGTAAGAAGGTAGATTGTGTCAACTAATTCCAACGCAAGAATAATTTTTTTTACTAGTCCAATAGGCTTAGGTCATGCTACACGAGATATTGCTATAGCCGAAGAACTGTACAAGCTGGGAAAAGGCAAACAAAACATCCATTTTATCACTGGACAGCCTGCATATGGATTAATCTCAAATAATGGCTATTCTGCATCGGATCTGTATAAACCTCATAATTTCTCTATACAATTAGGGGAGATGCGTCACCCATTAAAATGGCTATTAAGATATTTTTGGTATTATAGAAAATGCAAAGGGATTGCAAAAAAAATTGTAAAGAATGATGGTAAATACAGCAGCGATTTGATAGTTAGCGATGAGGATTTTGGCTCTTTAGCAGTGGCTGAGAAAATGGATCGTAAGAGAATCCTAATTACTGATATAACAGAGACCCATTTTATTAATGGTAAATTTACGTCTATTATAGAGAAAAAGATGAATAGATCAATGCAGAAAATGATGAACAAGTGCAATTATGTTATTATCCCTGACTTTGGCACCGACATAGATAATGTTGTACACATTGGCCCGATAGTCAGGGACGCTAGTGCAGATAGAAAGACATTGCGAAAAGAATTTGGTTTTAACAAGAAGACAATAGTAGTAAGTGTGGGTGGAACAGATGCTGGAAAATATTTAATTGAGAAATCAATACAAGCGTTTAGAAAGCTCAAAAAAAAATTTGACATCGATCTCCTAGTAGTTTCGGGTCCATCCATAAAAATGACAGCATATTCTGATGAAGATATCCGATTTTTGGGGTTTGTAGATAACCTACATGAGTATATTTATGCATCAGATTTGATAATTTCTCTGGCAGGACGATCAACTATAGACGAATCAATGGCATATGGAGTACCCGGCATATTTATTCCAATAAAGAACCATTTTGAACAGGAAGAGGGGGCCAAGCGGCTTGGTTATAAATACGACGACATCTTTAGGCTTGAATATCTTATTGAATACAATCTTTGCGTAAGAAACCAAAGTAGTAGTACTAAAATACAAACAAATACTAAAAGTGCTGAAAAGGCTGCCAGGCTAATTTTAGAAACCATTTAGACCTTCTTTTCTTTCCAAATTAAATTATGCGATGCGATACAATGCAGGATTTGTAAATTTTTTGTGATTATTGAAAGAAAATGCTTGAAGTGGGAAATAGTCTAAGACTAACTTTTGGAAAGCCATTCAGACCAAGGAATAATACAAGGTCTGGTCTTGGTTTATGGTCAAGCATGGTCAAATACTCGATCAAATGGTTATCTGGATCCCGAAAGTAAATGGACGCGGACGGCATCCACCCTATCACGCTTGGCTCAGTCGTCTCAATTCCGAAGAATGAAAGTGGTCTTATCTTGTTCGACTTGAGCCGATTCGCCGCTTCCAATAGGTCGTTTAACGTCACCTCAAAAGCCAGATGCAGAGTTATGCCCATAGGTATGGTACCAAGCGACCAGAGTCCCAGCATAGAATGTCTAGAATTACCAATCCAAAAAAAACAGCGTTGCGATCACTTACTTCAAGGGCCAGTTGAAGACCTACAATGTCTCGATAAATGTCGACGGATCTTTGTAGATCACTTACTGTTAAATGTACCTCGAATAGTCCTTGAATCGGAATAGGCTCAGCCAATATGTTTACTTTCTTCTATATTAGAGCACGTAGTTAGTATGCTTATATCCTACTTAATATATTATTAATTAAACTATTTGTTAACTCCTTTGAATTTAGAACCAACTTCAACTATATCCTCCACCATATTAGACAGGAAAATAGATGAGACTACCGCAGGCCTATCAACAGCATATAATAATAAACTTCATTCTCTTAGCAAAGAGAATGCCTCAACCATCATCGACTATATTGCTGCAATGAAAATAGAAGTTAATTTATCAGATCATTATAGAATGGATCTGATTGAACTGTTATGCAAGTTCTCAAAATATAATGATAATAAACCCTTTAGACTTCTAACACGATCCGATATCATTGCATTCATAGAGACTTATCGTAAGACAGAAACGCAGGATCCATGCATAAATGGATAGGAACTTACAATATTTTCAGAATCCATATAATGCGATTCTTCAAGTGGCTTTATTCTCCAGATATTGAACCAGATAAAAGATCTAAACCTTCAGTAATAGAAGATATTCCTCAACTTCGCAGAAAGGAAAGATCCATTTACAAACCTGCCAATCGCTGGACTTCAAATGATGATCTTTTATTTCTAAAATATTGTCCTTCTAAAAGAGACAAGTGTTATCATGCCATGTCAAGAGATCTATCTTCAAGACCACATGAAATTCTCAAACTAAAGATAAAGGATATTGCATTCAAAACTATAGCACTTCCCGATACGCAGAAGTTTTAGTTAATGGTAAGACAGGCTCTAGGCCGATTCCTCTCATAAATTCTATTCCTTATTTGAAAGACTATCTTGACCATGAACATCCTCAGCCAAGTAATTCTAATTCACCATTGATATGTGGGACAGGTAAAGGTCTGGGAAGACATATGAGACCCTCAAGGATTGCACAAATTTATAGAGAATATAAAAAACCGATATTTCCTAAACTATTGGAGTCTCCTAACGTTTTACCAGAAGACAAACAGAAGATACGAGAATTATTAAAAAAACCATGGAATCCTTACATAAGACAGCATAGTGCACTTACTGAGAAATCTACGATATTGAAGGAGCATGTATTACGACAGCATGCCGGATGGACCCCAGGAAGTCAGATGCACCTCAAATACTTACATTATTTTGGAAATGAATCATCTGAGTCGCTGTTGGAGGCCTACGGCCTGATAGATCATGGTATCCAGATAAACCAACTAACCCCTAAATCATGTCCTAATTGCCAAGAAGGAAATAAACCAGACTCAAAGTTTTGTGCAAAATGTAGAATGGTACTAACATATTATGCTTACAATGAAACAATAGAAGAACAGACGAAAAAGAAGACGACATAAAAACTCTCAAACAACAGATGCAGACCCTATTATCGGCACTCAAAAATATGGATGAGACCAGTAAAAATGAATGGGCCAAAACGATGGTCAAAAGCGGAGTTTATAAAATATAGCCAGCACCAATATAATGATTCTAGAGAATGAATCGATCCATCCCATTCATAATGGTCGTAATAACAATAGATCCAATCCATCGGTGTAAATAGAGAGGATGGGTCCTGTAACCTCTCTAATAACAATATGGAGCAGCATCACCTCCCCTAATGGGACCCGTTTATATTAATACAACATCGACAATTTGTCTTCTGTATGTCAGAGATTCCAAAGTTCAACAACTTGGAGGAGATTTATTTCTCCCACATACGTCCGACGAGTGCAGGATATTTTTTTGGGGATGTGACACCAGAGGTAGTAAGTATATTCGGTCCATACGCGATTGCGTTGGACGGATCTACGAAGACTTGACTCTCAATAATAATCTAAAGGGTATCATCATAGTTGAATGTGCTTACGAGGTTTCGTAGCAAAGGGCATAATCAACATGTGACTGGAACAAAGACCGAAGAATAATTTTGTATTCGCTCGAAGGTGGTAGCGGCGAAATGGTACAATAAAAACTAATTGCAGGAAGTAACTGCAGTTTGCAGTAACGATATAGTAGTCACCCGCTGTCCTGTTGATGACTGCAAGGAATGCTCACGGTTATATTGCAATGAAATTCTGAACTCCAGAATAATTTGCAAATGTCCCTGTCACACAGTCAAATAGCATTTCTCATCCTGATGACACCCATGATGACAGTGACGCCTACCTTTGGTTGTAAAAGTCCTAGACCTAGGTGACGAATCTTGACCTGGCCATGGAGAGGCACATGGCCAATCTAGTAC
>JBPCNB010000583.1:0-2108 GCA_051001675.1 Nitrososphaeraceae archaeon
AAACCGTAATCCAGAGGAAATTCATCGCGACCTAAGAGCAAGAATTGATAAATTCCTTTTGCAATAATAGACAAAATTCAGTCTATTCTACGAAACTACAAGCTAAGTGAGTGAGAAGAGGAAACTAGCTACTAGGGTCATTGAGCTACCTGCATCACATTTAGAGACTTAAAACAGCTTCGCATCTTCAAAAGAGCAAACAAAGATCCTCTCCTTTGACCTATTGAATCGCCCTTGCCTAAGTAAATGATGATATTACGGTTTAGCAAATTGGCTCTAATTAGGACTGATAGAATCCAAACCAAAAAACGCCGTAAAGCGGTTAGCTAACATTTAAGATACAAACTTTTAAAAATTATAGCTAATTTTAATTACACTTTAGACCCGCTTTAAGGTTCTCTATATTTTCCTTCATTTTACTAATGTAACCTACACCTGTTTTTTGCTCTTCTTGATTAATTCCTTCTATAGGACTTAGAATAAGCACCTTTCCATTAGGAATTTCTTGAGCAATAACGTTAGCTAAACGAGGATCTACCAGATCTTCAGAGTATATCGTATCTAATCCCAAATCACGAGCCAGATTTATTATTTGCTGTATTCTCTGAGGTAATATCTCCCCTTCGGGAGAGGTTGCTTCATGTATACTATGTTGGGTTAAACCATATCTATTTGAAAAATAACTAAACGCTTTATGAAAAGTAATGAAATCTCTTTTTTCGCAGTTAGACACCACAGATCTAATATTTATGTCAAGATTGTCAAGTTCTGACATGAACTTTTTAGCATTTTCATTATAGTATTCAACGTTGGTTGGATCAAGCTTGATCAATCCGTCACGAATTTTTTCAACTTGTCCTTTTGCTAATACGGGATCTAGCCAAATATGGGGATCAGATAACACTGCACCATCGTCGCCGTGTCCATTCGTGCTTGAAGTCAAATTCAAACCCTTACTTGTATCAAGCACAAATTTTGCATCAATGTCCTTTATGCGTTGTCCCTCAAAGCCCGCACCATTGAAAACTAACATGTCGGCAGTCTCTGCGTTCTGTATCTGTTGTATTGTGGCCTCAAAGTCATGGGGTTCTATGCCTACCGGAATTAAACTTGAGACTTCAACTCTGTCTCCACCGACCTTCTTGACAAATTCAAATATTGGATAGAATGATGCGACAACTTTTACTTTATCTTGTAAAGAGGAATTTTGAGTACTGATAGCCGAGCTGCTATTAGTTGTACTGTTACTATCCAACGTACTCCCGACTTCATCTATTGACACCAATACATTATTAGACAAAGACGATACCATAACAGCTAATAGAATAGTAGCAGTCAATAAATTATTAAATTTCCCCATAACTTAGGCATAGTGTTATTAGTTATTTAAACATATGTTAATAACTATTATGCCTTATATTATAAGGAGTTAATAATGTGTTATTGTAGTACTAGGCAGTACAAAGTGGAACAGCATCAAAGTCTCAAAGTTGGAACTTTCAGAGCTTACGCCTACATCTTACTACCTCTTGATGTACTGAACTCATCAGAGTGATTTAGAATTTCATTTTTGTTCTTATCATTTTTTGTCGTTGTTATCATTGCTGATGTCTGTTGAGAGAGTATAATACGGTATCTGTCATTGGTCTTATCGGTTATATGCCATGTTATATTAACGGCGTTTTACATGCTACACATTGCAACCGACTGACAACATCTAATCTAGAATATGATTTCGTGAGTAACCGGATTAATAATGTTGAACTAATGTTATCTGTTATTTTGATGTACTTGCTTTTCGTAAATTTGCCTTACTTTTTGCAAAGTATCAATATCAGCCAAATCTTTATCGGTTCTAATACTTTTAATTCTCGGAAATCTTAAAGAAAATCCACTGTTATGTCTGTTACTTATCTGAATGTTATCAAAAGCAACTTCTATCACAATTTCTGGTCTCACTATTAGTTGATAGCCTTCATTTCTTATAGCAGATAAACGAAGCTTAATTGTCATCTAGTCTATTTCTTTATCCGTTAACCCAGAGTATGCCTTTCCAATGACTTTTAGGGAATTATTCCTATCACTTGGATATCTTACAGCGAAAGTAT
>JBPCNB010000584.1:0-1319 GCA_051001675.1 Nitrososphaeraceae archaeon
GCCCAACCCTACTCCCTCAAATGTATTAATAATTAACACCTCACGATTTAATATAACGAGTCTACTTTATGATATTAGATAGATAAAAACCTAAGTTGCAATTAGTTTCCTTAAAGAAATATTATAATCAATAGTTTATTCAACTACTACAACCACTATTACGTTAATTCGTGCGGATACGACTTAAAGCCAATATGGATGAGAACTTTTTCTTTTACTCACATTATATCAAAATAGGGAACTAGAATACTAAATTGCATAGAGAAACACTAAGAGAGTTGCAATTGATGAAATAACATATATAGAAATTGAAGATTCGCATACTGACTAGCTAATAAGTACGGCGCTCAAACTTTTTGGGGATATCGATCCAATAGCATCCGCATCTACATTTAAGATATGTACATTAATAGATTTCTATGTTTTGTGCTAAAAAGAATAAACTATGAACCGGAAAACTTTTTAACTTCCAAGGTTGTGAAATCAATCCAAAAATTAATTCCCGTAAATACAAATACCTGGAAATGAAGATGAGGAATATATGTGTATCCGGTCATGCCTACTCTTGCTATTTCTTGACATGCCACCACATGTTGTCCCACTATTACTTTTGAACTGCGATATGCCAAGTGATCGTATCGCGAATATTCTCCATTTCTATGCATGATCACTATGAAGTTAGTATGATTCCAATAAAGTACATTAGATCCTCCAAAATTGGAATCATCTTTAACATAAGTGACTGTTCCCTCAGCTGCTGCAAGTACAGGTGTATTTTCTGGCACTATAAAATCAATTGCATTCGTTAGTTTGCCTGTATGAGCAGGAGATGAAGTTCTATCTATGCGCTTCAATTTCAGCTTCGGGACTGGCAATCGATAGAGATTAACAGCAATCACATCTAAATCCCCTTCATGACAGCACATCATGACAGTTATATATTATTGATTAGTTAGTTACATAAGTGTAATAATTGGTTCGAGGTGGAGGTTTTTCTTAACTATCGAACCGATGGAGATTATACGTGATTTCTCATCATTATCATTTGTTCTTAATATCGGTATCAAATTCCCTTTTTTGAGTTTATAACGTCTTTGTGAAAGTACCGAAGATTCTTACGGGACTAAAACTAGATGTAGGGGGCATATTGGTCATTGCAGCATTAAATAAAAGCTCCGCTATATTGATCTATGTCTTAACGACCTATTGTCTTAGAATTGTGACACATGTCAGGTACGGAGCATATAGATGGTATATAAAGAGAAGACTCGATAGAATAAAATTTGTTTTTATTTCTATTGCTTCCTTTTGTATTATTC
>JBPCNB010000585.1:0-4781 GCA_051001675.1 Nitrososphaeraceae archaeon
GGTTTTACACATATGACAGATTCATTAACGACTAACGAACAGCGCAGTGCATATGCTAGACTAAATACTATGGATGAAAAGTTAGAGATGCAGATTATTACTGCAAAACTTATCAATGCTGTGGATCCAGATGAGGTAGTATCAATGGTACTTACCACACACATTTTGCCTGATATTATGGGTAACATGAGAGCCTATTCCTCACAAGCTTTCAGATGCAGTAGATGTGGAGAAAAATATCGGAGGATCCCCCTTATTGGCAAATGTATTGAATGTGGAAATGAACTATTGCAAACAGTAACCAGAGGCTCAGTCGAAAAGTATATTGATATTGCGGCAGAGATGTGTAAACAATTTAAGATTAGTGATTATTTGCGTTGCAGGGTCGAATCATTAATGGCAGAATTAAACTTAATATTTCAGCAGCAAAAGAAAAGTCAGTTTACTCTTACTGAATTTATGGAATAATATTTGTGTGGATACAGATAAGAGAAAAATAAAAATATTAGATTAATTGCATGTCGAGAAGAATATACATTCCGGTAAATGGTTCTCCATTTAGAAGACTTTTAATCATTCTAATTTTATCTATTGAGGAATTCCTATCAAACTCTTATACTCATACGCACCGACAGCGTTATCAAAGGCATAGTGAACTTTTTGAAATTGCATTCTAAAATTAGAGACTTTTTGGGCCACTCTACCTGGGTCCTGTTTATCAATTACCGCCAATTTTATAAAGTCGGCGGTTTCCTTCATTTCATTTTCCTTCATTCCTAGTCGAGTAATCTCTGGAACTCCAATCCTTATTCCACTTGGATGCATATAGTGTTTTCCTGATTTTATATCTCCGGGGAGTAACTGCCTGTTCAAGATGATATTAGCCTTTTCTAAATCCTTTTCAATAGTTCCTCCATCACCAAACTTTGAAACATCGACTGCAATTTGGTGTGATGCAGTATACCCTCTTTTCTCACCCAATACTCCAAAACCATGTCCTGCCAAAGCTTCTGCAATTGCTTTGGCATTCTTGATTACCTGTATTGCATATTCTTTTCCAAACTCCAGTGATTCTGTTAACGCAATAGCCTTACCTGCTACATGATGAAGATGATGACTACTAGTGTTACCAGGGAAGATTGCTTTTTTGATTCGTTCTGAATGTTTTTCCATCGATACAATAATTCCTCCCTGCGGTCCCCAGAGAGTTTTATGTGAACTCATCGTCATAGAATCCGCTCCTTCTTTCAATGGATCTTGAAATTCTCCACCCGCGATAAGCCCTGCTACATGTGCGCCATCATAATTAATGTACATGTTATGCTCATGCATAAAGTCTGCCAGTTCCTTGACCGGATGGGGAAAAAGGAAAAGGCTTCCCCCAAACATCCCTATTCTTGGGGTTTTGCCGTCACGACTCATCTCCGTAATCTTCTTTTTTGTTGCATCAACATCAATTGTCATCTCTTCTTTTGAAAAAGGGTAATGTTCAATGTTTAGTCCATGGACAAAACCTGCGGTACCAAAGTGTTCTTTTTTTCCATGTGAAATGTGTCCGCCACTAGGAATGGAAGCCGCCATCATATAATCTCCAGGCTCGGAAAACCCCGCATAGATTGCAAGGTTTGCAACTACTCCGGAAGTCGGTCTACAGTCTGCAAATTCCGCTCGGAAAACTTTCTTTGCTAGGTCGTTACAAATCAGCTCAACCTGATCTATATAAATACATCCTGCATAAACTCTTTCGCCTGGCCATCCCTCAGCATATCTATTACCAAAGTCTGACATTAACGCCTCTCTTACAGCCGGACTCGGAATATTTTCACTAGCAATAAGTGGAATTGATTTATTAAACCATTCGTGATGTTCTCGCATTAGTCTCATAACGTTAGAATATTCCAATTTAGCACTCATATTTAGAATCCCAACAAGAAGTTATTTTTCGTCTAATTTAAAATATCGCACAAACTGTCATTGTTATCCGATGTGATTAAAATGCCGTGAATTCAGCAGAGGAAGATATGATCGGAATTCTATTGCGTTACATATTCTACTAGAATATTAATATGATATGATATTTGTGACGTTTTTTCGCGATCAAATGGGTGTTAGGTTAAGGTCTATATAGATGGCTTCACAGGCAGGAAATTAGTCAAGTCTTCTGACAACGTTTTTATACACCGCTACTTTTATTTTGCCTCAATAGTTGCATTCGTATGGAAGCATATTGTGTTAAATGTAAATCAAAAAGATCAACGAAGGACCAGAAAAAGGTAACAATGAAAAATGGGAAGCCTGCTACACAGGGGATTTGTACTGTGTGTGGAACAAAGATGTTCAGAATCGGCAAGTAAAAATTACTGAATATACTCTCCCTTTCTCCCTCAATCCATTATTGAAAGACCTTTATACGGTACCGCCACCGGTGTCGCTAGTCAGGGGTCTACTTTCCATTTATTTCAAGAAAAAACATAACATCCTTAGACGTTTGCATTAGATAATATGATATCTATCCGAAACCTCGTCAAACAGTACGAGAACTTGACTGCTGTTGATAATCTGTCTTTGGATATTCATGACAACGAGGTTTTTGGTCTTCTGGGACAAAATGGCGCGGGTAAGACCACCATAATTCATATGCTTGCTACTTTGCTCAAGCCCACGTCTGGTACTGCCTCTGTAAATGGCTACGATATTGTAAATGAACCTGCGAAAGTTAGATCGAGCATTGGCATAGTATTTCAAGCTCCAAGTAGCGACGATATGCTTACAGGATATGAGAATCTAAAACTTCATTCCTTGTTATATAGAGTACCTCGTCTGGTCCGAGAAAAAAGAATCTCTGATGTGCTTGAGCTTGTTGGTTTGACCGACAGAAGGCGTGATCAAGTCAAGAAGTATTCTGGGGGAATGCGCAGACGTTTAGAGATTGCAAGGGGAATTTTGCACAAACCAAAAATACTTTTTCTTGACGAACCAACCCTTGGGCTTGACCCAAGAAGTAGAGAGTCTATGTGGAAGTATATACAAAGGTTGGTAAAAGAGGAAAAGATCACTATTATATTGACAACACATTACATGGAAGAGGCCGATATTCTCTGTGATAGAATAGGCATCATCGATAGAGGCAAGATAATTGCGCTTGACACCCCGGCGAAATTAAAAGAGACGGTCGATGGTGATGATATTATAAAACTACGTGTTGGGGGAAAAAACGCCCAAGATTTTGACATATTGTTAAAGGACTTTGGCTTTATACATAAAATAGAAACTAACGTTGACGGATCTATTATTTTATCGGTAGAAAATGCAGGTCAAAATCTTCCAAAAATATTGAAAAAGATTGATGTTGAGTCGGTAGAATTTTCTAGCCGCAACTTAAACGATGTATTCATCCGTATTACTGCTCAAAATACTAAAGAACAACCAGAAGGTGGTTTTATGGAAAAATTTGCCCGCTATGATTAATAATAGTATCAAGAGCCAGATATGGAGCAGCAGTTATCATCATGTAGAAGGCATTCTTAGTCAAGTGTACGCTATTTGGCTTCGAGAATTCAAAGTGTTTTTGAGGGAAAGAAGCAGACTTGTTGCTTCTACCTTCACACCACTTCTATGGTTATTTGTAATTGGATCCGGTTTTGGCTCAACTACCGCATACACCGATCTAGATTACCAAACCTTCATTTTCCCTGGTATAGTATGCATGTCGGTTATATTTTCATCCGTATTTTATGGCTCGTATATAATCTGGGATAGAAAATTTGACTTTCTCAAAAGTGTAATGGTTGCGCCAGTTAATAGAGGCATTGTTTTTACAGGAAAAACATTTGGTGGAATGACTAATTCATTAGTTCAGGCATTCATTCTCTTAATAGTTGGAGCACTGATTGGGATTCAGTTCACTGCAATATCTTTACTTCAAACGGTTGCAGTTGTCCTATTATTGTCATTTGCACTCACATCCCTAGGACTTGCTCTTGGTAGTTACATGCACAGTTTGGAAGGATTTCAAATGATTGTAAGTTTCGTAGTCATGCCTCTTTTCTTTCTAAGTGGAGCATTATTTCCTCTCGCTAACCTTCCTGAATGGCTTTCATTTTTAACAATGTTAGATCCAGCTACTTATGCTGTAGATGCATTGAGAAATACAATGCTTGGAATAAGAGGAAGCTATCCATTTGAAGTAGATATAGGCATCTTAACGCTATTTACAACAGGGCTTGGTGCATTTGGAGTCTATTCTTTTGGACGTATGAAGGCAGTGTAAGAATACTGTAGTTTTTTCCAATGCCTTGAGTATATAATATGCAGTCAGATGTATCGGAATAAAAATATCCACTAATTAAAAACTAGTTTTCTAAATTTCTGCATGTGGATGGTACATTTAATAGAGGTTTTCTAGTCTTGGGACTTGTAATAAGAGAAGACGGGGCCATCGTCTAGCTTGGTATGATGCCAGCCCGGGGCGCTGGCGGTCGTGGGTTCAAATCCCACTGGCCCCACTGAGTAAGTGGGTTCATATACTTTGGTCCTAAATAGTCATGTAATAACAGCCTTGTTAAGGAGAATGAGAAAGTGCCAGCAAAACTAACAACTACTATTAACAGGATTCAAACCTTACCTAATCAGCCCAACTCAGCCATAATTTGTGAATTTTACCAATATATGGACAATACTGATTCTTCAATACATCATAAAACAACAATCTTAAGGTTATGATTGCCATTTGCGAATTTTCTTGGTTCTAACGTCAGCTTTCATGAAATAAGGAAGAAAGA
>JBPCNB010000586.1:0-3311 GCA_051001675.1 Nitrososphaeraceae archaeon
AAGATACACAAAACCAATGCATCTCGATCTTTGAATAAATGGAGAATTAACGGATTATAGCCAATAAGATCATATGATAGTTTATTATGATGATAATCCGTCATAAGTGGTCTTTCTAAATCTGGCCCTGGGTTATGCTAGGGAAAAGAAATCACGATTGGGTGCTTCAAATGTTTTCAGATCACAATAAAAAGGATAAGGTAATTGTTTAGGGAGTAGCAGTTTTTGAAACCTCAATTACTGGGGTACATGGAACCATGGGTCGCTGTCTACAAGCCATAGAAGCGACCTTTTATTCTCCTAATATTTGCAATGTTATAACCCGTTCCCTGAGTCTTGTATCCAATTCCAGCATTACTATTTGTTGCCATGTGCCTAGTATCAATTGACCATTTGAGAATGGTATGGAAAGGCTTGGACCAATCAAGGATGCGCGAACATGCGAGTGCCTATTTCCGTCATGCCAAGTTTCATCATGATGATATTGTACATCCTTGTGGACTATCCTTGAAAACATCTTTGGAAAGTCATGCCTTAATCCTGGTTCATATTCTATCGTGGTTATTGCTGCAGTTGATCCTGAAACAAAAGCTGTGACAATTCCATTTTCCAATTTGCTTTCTTTTAATGCTTCTGATGTTTGCACAGTAAAATCAATAATATCATTTTCTTTGCTTGACCTCGGTTGAACTATTTTTGTTATTACTTTCATTTATCACAATGCCTCCACATTTTATTTTTATATTGCATAGGTGCAGGGATTCTTCTATAAGTTATGTTCAAATTAACTTAGGGTTCTAAGTTTCACATTTCCAATAAACCAATTAGGATTAATAATAAGGTAATTGAGTACCCAAATTGAGACTTTCATAATAATAGCAAGTGGTACCATTGTAATTGGCATGGTATATGCAATACTTGAAATTTATTTCCATAAGGTCGTAGGTTTTAGACTAAAAAAGTCTTGGAAGAAATAAAATAAAAGTCTGAGTTATTTCTGCTTACTGTTACTTTTTTTGCAAATTTCGCCGAATTTTGTTCTATCATTTATTTCTCCTGCTAAGTCTCGTTAATTTTAGTTTGATTAAAAACCTCCGAAAGATGCAGTAATAATGCCTTCATATGTTTTTCCACACACGTCAAATGGATTTTAATGATAGCAGGTGACTTGTCAGAATAAAATCCAAAGTCACTCAACAATTTATGATGTAAATCTGAGTATTTAACTGGCTTTGACTCTATTACTTGTGCAAAGGCATGGGGTATCTGGAATAGACTCAATTACTAGATTGTAAAAGCATATCTGCTTCCGAAAGATCCTAGTGGATTCTTACCTTCTGAAAAGTTGGTAAAAAAAGAACACAAGACAAATCAGATTATAATAATCAGCGCAGTCTAAGGCAAGAGGGAATAAACCGAACCTTAGGAACATCTCGATTGATACACTATAAATTCTATATACCTTTTGGTATTTATTGAAAGTTGAAGTCATTGAAAAATCATTCTCCAAGAAAGGAAAAGCTCGAACGTTCTTCTAACGGTCACCTAAACAAAGGTAGAGTAGTTACAGGAAAAGAACTGGATCAGCTAGAAGAATTAAATATCAAGCTGGACACGCTGGTAGGATTACTGTCAGACAAGGGCGTAGTATCTAAAAAAGAATATACTAGCAATGTAATGATGCGACTTCATGAGATGTCTAAGGCAAAAAGCTTCGAAGACCTTGATGAAGAATTATAAATCAAGATAATATATTAACTTCTTCTATGAGGGCATACGAAATGGTATAAGCGTGTGATTATTGATTGTCTTGCTAAATATTGGAAATAGTTTGAGAATATCCTCGATTCATTTGAATAAGAAAAAGCATTTCACTTCATGTATCACACGGAGCCATAAAACCCATTGTACGCCATTCACATCACAATTTTTTCTAAATGGTACAGATAGTGATGCCGACCGGTTTACTGGGAATTACTGCAGTACCTGCAGCACATTTGTCCTACGCGTCTACATTTTTACCTGTGGGCATTTATTCTGTGCTACCATGATAAGATTTCAAAAGGTGTTATTACGTGAGCGATCGCAGGCCGTAAAAAAACAATGATCATTGTGATCCAAACGAGTAAGCGTCTGAATAGGAGACCTGATTTAGGTTGTATCAACGCTTGACCTAAATATCAACATTCCTGCATGCAGCTCCGTGTTATATCCCTATCACATTTAACTCCCTACAAATATATAATCATACTGACGCATACTAACCATCGCACTGTGATTCCTTCTAGTAATCGCATCTGATTTCTATAGTTCCCAAAATCAAATGTACTACTGAAGGGCTGCTGTCACAGTGCGAAATATTGTCAGACCAATACTAAATTATGATATCTTCTACTCGGGAAGGAGACCATTTCAATTACTATTTTTTGGATTAGAGTAAGACAAACAATACTTCCTCTGAATCAGTAAATTCTAGAGATCTAATCAAGATGTTGCAGGCTTTTAACAGAGAAATGACGAGCGAATCATTTTGGTACAACAGATTTTCAATAAACTACCTTAATACCATTCTTGTACTGCAAAACATCATAAGCTATCTTATAACCATATTTCAATCGAATCATAGTGAAAATTGGTCTTTTTTTGAAACAGCTGCTGCTAAGAATGGATAGAAGCACCTGTATGGTCTATGTGGTCGCAACCTCTTCGGGTATTATCCCTTCATCGTAGGTTATCCTGACAGACCCACTTCTTGCACTGACTCTATCGTACATCACTTTCTTCCCATTGGGCAATAGAATATAATTTTGTGTTACAGTCACAATAAAATCTTTATAGGAAAATACTCCGCTTATAAGAATTGTCTTTTTATCAAGGATCCTTGATTGAATTATATTTTCGCCTTCATGGTTATTTATCAAAATGTGGTTCCGTTCATTATGTTCCATAATTAACTTTTGGCTACAATAAGTGCAAACATTTCCTTGTACTTTGACTATCAAATTGTCTGCAGTCGCATCGAATATTCGTGCGGTGAGATATGGTCCAGTAGTATCTTCATTTAAGAGGAAGAGCGTTCTACCACAGAAATTGACAGATTTTGGGCTGTCAGATACAAAATTATTTCCAAAGAGTAATGTGTATGTCAATATGATATATCAGAAAACTCGCAATTTATGGTATTATCTTTATTGCTCCAAAATTCAGAACAGGCATTCTGTTAGGTCATAAATATTGCTTTGGAACCAAGAGGTCTGACTAGGTTCAGATAGGATAAATCACGCAAAGCTACAAAATAATAATGCTGTTAG
>JBPCNB010000587.1:0-2413 GCA_051001675.1 Nitrososphaeraceae archaeon
AAACCATGCTGTATTACTACCTCTTGTAATATCCATGCTAGCATCACTTGCTTGAACTTTTTCAACCGTAATAAAGGAAGTCATCGCATGAGCAACCGACAATATCAGCATTGCAAAGAAAATGGTAGATGCTTCTATTTTCATTGTGTACAACAATTAAAACAGATAATATAAATTGCTTTCAAAATTCGCATAAAAAAAGTTATCCTAACCATCAGTTTTCGATAATGAGTCCCTTCATTTTTAATAGGACAGATGTGATTGTAAGGATAGAACCCAAGGAGGATTGTCTATGAATTGGTTTTTATTTTTTTTCTTTATATAGTAGGAAATTGGTAACCAAATCTCGTTGAAACAATTATTATAAATAAAAGATCAATTCTATGCGGAGACAAATTTGATTCAAGATATAATTGGGATAAGAAGCGGATGCGGTATAATATTAGCAATACTCATGGTAATTTGTTTGACGATATTCTTTTTTGATGTTACTCTAGCTCAACAAGAGCAACAAGAACAAATACCCTTGACTAAACAGGTAAACAGGTCATTCGAATCATCCACTAATACTGCTAATTTAAACCAAGATAATGAGGTGGTATTGGGTTCTTTTGGTGATGACCGAATAACCGGCACTAATGGTTCTGACATCATTATTGGTCTTTTAGGCTCAGACACCTTGCGTGGCCGCGGTGGAGACGATAAACTTCAGGGTAACGAAGACGTGGACAGATTGTATGGCGAGATAGGAAATGACTTGTTGCAAGGAGGCATGGCTAGTGATCAATTGTATGGAGGAGAAGGAGATGATATACTTGCAGGAGGAATAGGGGATGATTTTCTGATAGGAGAACAAGGAAATGACAAATTGTATGGAGGTGCAGATGATGATATCTTACAAGGAGCAGAAGGCGCTGACTATTTTGACTGTGGCGATGGGGTGGATATAGTCATAGACTTTAATATAGGAGAAGGAGATGACAATGCTGGAAATTGTGAAGAAATAACAAGTAATAATGAGTAATAATGAGTAATAATAATCCTTGATTGATGCATGTTAAAAGCAGGGGGTTACTTCAAGTAAAATGATAACTAGCAGCTGTCTGATATTATCATAGAAACACTGTATCCATCTCTCTTAATAAAGAAGTAAGCATTGAGTATTAATCCAATCACAGGTGATCAAAATGGCAGAAACTAGCAGTTACATTATTCAATGCGTTAATTGTCATAATCCAATTCTAATATATCCTCCAAGAAAGCAGTACGAGATAATATTAACTCAACCCTGTCCTATGTGTAATGGACGAGAACAAAGTTACATTTGTAACTATTGTTACCATAAAAGTATCATTTACTGGGATGAAAGACACTTTGTAAGTAAGTCGTCATAATAGTATGAAAATTCGAAAACCTAATGACGGAAGCATTTGCTTCTTGCAAGAGGCCGAAAGATTTTCTCTCCACCAGTGTTGGACTTCATAAATAAATAAGTAGAATTTGTTTGCATGAGTGGAAGCTACTTTATTACTAACAACTATGCAGGTTTTTATTGTCTCAACAGTAAGATAGACAAGGTTTATTTAATATTTACTCCTTGTGATAGGTAGCTCATGTTATCAAAAGTACTGTTAATACTAGCAACAACAACATTAATGGTCTTAATATTATATTCTTTACCCTCATTTACGTCAATGAATAGTCCTATACATGGAATAGCAGTTTTTGCAGACCATGGACAAGAGATAACGCTTACGCTACATAATTCAAGTTTCGGGTCTCTTACATCAGGTGGTGGAAATCAAGTCAGTGTATTTGCAAGCTATAAAGTAAATGACAACTCAATCGCAGGTCAAACAATAAACGCGGTTATGGAAGTTTACGCTCCCAATGGGACGTTGATTAGAACATCGTCATACCCTGATGGGTTTATTGCTCAAGGCTCTGGTGGAGTAGAAGGACTTGAAACTACTATAAAAGATTCAACATTACAAAGTGTAACTGCAAATGTAACATTTAGGGATTTGAACAAGACAGAAGTGCTATCAAACGATCTGAGAGTGAATTTGAATCTTGCCGAAGAAGGCACAACATTGGCTCCCGGTGGAGAGGATGCAGGGATAGAGGAAGAAGCGCAAGGGTCTGAACTAGAACAAGACTCGAGTCCTCCAGATGAGGAAGAAGAAGGAGGCGGAGATGGAAGCGAGGATGAAGAGCAAGGAGAAGAACCAACAATACCTTTGCCATTATTTGGGGGGCAATAAAACATAGCTTAATCTTTTGTCTATTCTCTCTAGACCCTCTCTTCAGCGTCTATCATTCCGGGTTCGAAAAGACCTTTCTCGTAATTCAATCGACAATTTCTACATTCCTCATGATATGTACTGCTTCAGATTCATCGGTAATACCTTCA
>JBPCNB010000588.1:0-2045 GCA_051001675.1 Nitrososphaeraceae archaeon
ATTGGAATTCAATAGCAACGTAGCAAGAGCATGGACTTCATTCTTCTCTGTTCCTCAACAACAGTTCTTCAGACCATAACCTTTTTTGCTTTTTTGTAGACCGCATAAACTTTTCTTTTCTATTTTAGCCATTGTATAGAAGATAAATAATGATTAGGCTCTACGCCTTAGCATAAAAGCCTGTTTTTCTTTCATAAATCTGTCCATTTTGCATTGCCTTTTTAATGTAAACTGTAGCTTCATCTTCGTTAAACTTGCCTGTTTTTACCAGTTCATACACAAAATTCTTTTCCTCAACATCATTCTTGTCTTCTCCAGACAACCCGTGAAACACATCCATAAAGACCTTCAGTTTTGAAACTTCGCTGTGGGGTTTTCCATGGAGGACGCCAAGATCAACTTTTCCAGTATTAACATCCACTCCTGCAGTTTCTAGCATTCGTTGGATAAGATATATTGCACGTTCCGCGTCGTCTGTTTCCACCTTATCCTTTATTAACAATCTCGCGCGAGCAGTAGCAAGTCTGACCAAGCCCTCAAGCTGACGTGGGGTAACCGTAATCATCCCTTCCGACTCGACGTTCCTCATCTTCATATAATAATTTCTAATCAGGTTAATGGCTTCAGTTGTTAATTTCGGTTCGAGTTGTTTTGAGAATGCAAGGTATTTGCTAAAAAGATCAATATCTATAACAGGCTGAGCTGCGTGCTCGCTGTCTCGATGGATTTCTAAAATATGGCTTGCAATTCGACTGTCTTTTTCTTTTTCAGGTGTATCTCTCACGACATAGACGAGGTCAAATCGAGTTAAGAGTGGAACCGGCAAATTAACATTTTCCGTTATATTCTTAAAGGGATCGTATTTACCGTACAAAGGGTTTGCTGCTGACAAAATAGAAGTTCTTGCATTCAGGGTAGCTACGATGCCCCCCTTTGCTACTGAGCAGGTCTGTTGTTCCATCACCTCATGTAATGCTGAACGATCTTCCGGCTTTAATTTGTCGAACTCATCAATGCATACCAATCCTTGATCACCTAACACTACGGCTCCAGCTTCGAGCATCATAATACCGATTTTATCTCTTATCACTGCAGCAGTCAGACCCGCAGCCGTAGAACCTCGGCCTGAAGTATAGAGTCCTCTTGGAGCAATTTTAGCCGCAAATTTTAACATTTCTGATTTGGCAGTTCCCGGGTCGCCTACCAAAAGTACATTAATGTCTCCCCTTCGTGTTGACCCATCCCCTAATCTTTTTGTTACAGAACCTACAATCAACAAAAGTATTGCTTCCTTGATTACCTCATGGCCATACACATGGGGTGCGAATGAAGCGATTAGTTTATCGTAGGCATCTGGCTTTCCCGCAATAGACAAAATATTCTTTTCATCTTCAGCACTTATGGCTATTCTCTCAACGGTCCTAGTATCCTTGTTACCGGCTCTTCCTCCAAGATATTCAATATTATTTCCTTCCATTCGCAATTTGAAAAGGCTCGTTTTTACCTGAGGAGCGAGCTGTTCTTGTTCTATTCGTACAACCCCTGTCAACATCACTCTATCTCCTGGACGACATTGGTCAACTAGATCTCCCATCACTGTAACTTCGACGTAATGCGGAAGCTGTCCTGCGGGCAGGTCTTCCGGTAGTTCTTGCAGCCTAACCATTTGAAAATCAGTGAAGGAGCTGTTTTCCGGATCCATATCTAGATCTTTTTCTGAACAATTTATGCATCTAGGAGGTCTCTTTAAAACCAATCCTTTGAGTTGAGCCTCATTTATTGTATTACAATTCAAACAACGATAGCCTATTTTCTTTGCTAGAGGCTTTACTTCGGAAGACCTGACCACCATACCTGAGACGCCAATCAACTTATCTATTATTTCCGCATTAATGTCTCGCAGACCCTTTTGTACAGTATAATTTCCGATTCTTACTCTGACCTTATCGCGTATCTCCTCTGCATAATCTGGATGTATTTCTTTGAGAATGGATAAAACTGCTCCGTTAAAGGCTTCAAACATTTCATCGGGATTGTGCGTGATC
>JBPCNB010000589.1:0-1266 GCA_051001675.1 Nitrososphaeraceae archaeon
TAGGTTCGATGACTGTATATCATGAATAGTATTTCCTACTATAGGATATTTTTGATATGCACTAGATTTTGTCTGATGTTCGTTTGTCCTATAAATTAACTGGAATACGCCAAGTTCATTTTGGCCATACTTTGAGGCTTTATCCAGAACACCCTTTACAACAATCTCAGAAGTCATTTTAATTATCCTCATTTTCCTGGTCGAAGACCTCAATAGCCATACAATGCAATAGTAAATTGTCAGCACAACTTTCGCAATGAGGGCCGGATTTAGCTTGACGGGTTATTACTAAGTACCTTGTACTAATATTATGAGAGCAACAAGAACATGGATCTCCCATTGTAGGTTTTCGTTTTATGCTATAATTCATCACTTTTTTTCTCTGTATTTGATTGGACACTGTCATAATTTTTTACTCTCCCCAGGCTCTAAGAATTTGTGTACACAATTGTGACACACTTGGAGATAGATTTGACCTAATTCTTCTAGTTTGACAGGAATACTAGCGTGCGTAGTACCTTGTTCTTTGTATTGCTTTCTTAAAGTTAAAACTTCTTGAATGTATTTTACCTTATTATGACCATTTGATTTTCCACTCGAGGTGGTGCTATTATTAATGGAAATATTGAATATTTCTTCACGACGTTCTATAAGTTGGGTCTCTATATCTGCCATTGCCAATTCAAAGATGTCAGAATGTTTTGCGCGATCAATAAGTCTCTTAGATAGTTTTTTTTCTATTTTTATGACATGATCTGAGATTGATTTCTTTGCGGAAAAGCTAATACAGATTTTGCCACTTTTGAGGATAAAATCGAACTCGGACTTGTCTAGGATAAATCTAGTAATTCCTGCGTGAGACATGTTTTCCGTCACTCTGAAAATTAGAGTTTTTTGTTCATTCCTAGTATTATCACGAGTGGCATCAAGTATGTCAGACATTAATTACCGCCTCCCGTGGGGTTATGAACTCGACCGCATGATTCGGACAGAGATGCAAGAGTATAGAATCAAATTCTCCTACTTCAGCAGAAACGGTAGTTTCAGCTTGAGAAATGCACCCGTTGTATTCACATATTGTATCTTTTTGTGTCATATGGTAGTATGTATGGCTATACCATGTTCTTATATATAAAACTTATATATCGGTATATACTACAATACTACATGGAGGAAGATGAATTTAACAGAACTTCAACAGTTATTCGATATATTGATGATAATCCGGGCAGCACAAAGCAAGGGATTGTGAATGCTCTGACAGAT
>JBPCNB010000590.1:0-1233 GCA_051001675.1 Nitrososphaeraceae archaeon
ATTTTAGGAGAATCCTATATGCTTACCTTGATATATACAAGAATCAAAGCGTCGAGACCGCTAATTTTCTCAATATCGTCGAAGACATATCCGGAAAGAGTTTGCACAGGTTTTTTGATCAATGGATTTACGGGTCAGGTCATCCAAGGCTCGATATAGAGTTCTATCTTGAACAAGATATGAATAAGAAAAAGATTAGGATCAAAATCTCTCAAATCATTCAACAAGGAGAAACACCCGAATGGAACGGTAATGATTCTAAAAAAAATCATGGTTTTGGAGTAAACCACGGTTCATCAGATCTGTTTGAGTTCACTCTCGATTTAGAGTTAGTATTTTCAGCTGGGGGAATGGAAAAAAAACACATGACTGAGGCAGTTTATGTATCCGAAAGGAAGACAGAACACTGGTTTGAAATTTCAAATTCTGCGAGGATAGAATGGATCTCGATAGACCCGCAATTTAAGTTACTCAAAGAAATAAAATCCAACAAAATTATAAACGAAACAAATGAATTTCAGATCAAAGAGATATTAAAAAATCAGTTACGAAAAGGAAAAACTATTATTGAAAGGATAGAGGCCGCCCGAGCGCTCAAGAAACATTACTACGAAGAATTATTAAACGAACTGCGTGCCGCAGTTATGAATGATCCTTTTTATGGAGTATCTGTAGAAGCCACTGATACACTAGGATCCTATAACGAGAAGAATAATTATTCCAGGTCTGATAGGGCATACAATACTTTAGTAGCCTGCATGTCTGATGACTATAAGTTTTCGAGACTTCATCCTGAAATTAAGCAGGCAATAGTTCGAAATATTGGACATTTTAGAAGAAAAGATTCAGTCGATTTACTCAGCCCATTGCTAAATAAACAAAATGAAAGCTACTTTGTAAGAGCAAATGCAGCAACAGCCATTGGAAAAAGTATGAATGACGGGGAATCATCTGTAGACAATTCTGGTAAACAAAACATGATCCACCAACTAAAACAGATAGTGGATACGACAGACTCATTTCGAAACGTTGTCGCCTGTGGTGCAATTGACGGATTGAAAGAGTTCTTCATAGATAATAATAATTACATCGTAGATGATATTGCGAATTTCCTAACTCAAAACACTAGTTGCGAAAAAGATTATTTCAAGCGACTGGTTGCTACTTCCGCCCTATCTAAGTTTTTAACTTCTGGGAAGAAGAGCAGCGATGGAAAGAATACGGAGTTACGAG
>JBPCNB010000591.1:0-9512 GCA_051001675.1 Nitrososphaeraceae archaeon
ATCTGCAAGTTCACTTAGCCGTCTGGCATTTCTTAATATGATGTCAAGGGATTCATTTAGCTTTTGGTAGCCACCTATTTTGTCTAGTCCGCCTCCGAAACGAAGTATCTCAGTAATTCCTAAAATAGGTTGTATTGGAGTGCGCAATTCATGCGCAGCGTTATTAATGAATTCTCTTTGCATTTTGCTATATGCTTTAAGCTTCTCATATGTTTCAGCCTGAATGCAAAGACTTTCAAATATAGAGGCGTAAGACAGGGCAATAGCTTTACTATTTGAGTATACAGATGATCCTGCAGCGTGAAAAGAGTCATTTTTACTATCGTCCTTTGTTTCTACTATCATGCATTCTTTTCTATCGATAACCCAAATGCTAATTCTGATAGGTATGCTTTCTTCAACCAGCCTAAGGTCTATTTGATGAGGATGAGGATGGATATTTCCCAATTCTTTTAGGGCTTGATCAACGATAAGACTACTGCTGTCATCATTTGATCTTGGTAAGAGTATTCTGACCTTTACACTATTATTTACTGCTACTTCCTTTAATAATTCTAGTAAGCCCATTTGTATTTGTCTTTGGAAGGCTTTTATTGAAGAAAATAACACCAAGTTTTCTTGTTTTGTAGATTTTACTAACCTCCAAACTCTAGTTATTGCTGTTTTGGGGTTTTGAATGACTTCTAGATCTGCAATTTCAATGCCTCCTTCAATATCTTCAATTCTATCTGCAGCCTCTATTCCGTTATCCCATAGTTGTTCAAACATAGAGTAAAAATGATGAACATAATTGGGATCATGGCTTGTTAGAAGGCTTTGAACCATCTTTCCTCCTTCCAATTTTTCTATTGTAGCATTAAGCATCTTATCTGATACAGCAAAATTCATTAGAGATAAGTTTTTGACATGTCTTATTTGCATGCCTAAATCTAGAAATGTTTTAATGAGTTCTATATCATCCTTATCTAATTTTACTCCAACTATGTTGGTAACCCATCTGATACCATTATGCTCACCTTTCTTGTATTTATCTAATAATTTTTTGTACGTATTGAAGAATTTATCGTTATCATAGACAATCTGCATTCCTCCTAGGGAACAAACGATTGATATTTCGTTAGAAGTCTTAGCTAATAATATAATGTCGTTCCCAATTTCTTCAGCGTTTTCCAATATCCTACTTTTAACAGGTGTTGATGCAAACTCTTTTCCTCCTTCCTCTGGCGTATTGAGGTTTTCTATCCCTGTTGGCATTGCAACACTGTGCTCTAAATATTGGATAGTGTGTAGATATAAAGCATTATCGGAAAGGCATATCATTTAAAATGATCACACACTAATCTTGTTTGAATTCTATAACTATAACACATTACCCTTCCATTTTAAGATATTCCAACTTCTGATATGGATGTCAGACTGAGAGTTTCCAATAGTGTCGAAACACCATGATAAGCTATTTGATGTTCGAAAACATCAAATATTCTCTTATTCCAATGTGGACCATCTCATTTATATTTTGCCTAAGCGGTCGCTTCTGTAGGCATTTACATGTGATGACTATTGATTTTTAGATGTTTTATAATCTACGTAATGCTAAACAAGAATGGAGGAAAGGACAAGCAGAATACCTTTTACGATAAATACCATAACATTATTTTTTTCAACAAAATTCTCCTTGTCGCTAGAATAATTTCATTTCTCATTGGAGCCTTATCTATTCAAATCTATGCTCAAAACGACGGAAACCATATAGTCAATTCATTTATGACATTGGTAATAGGATATGTAGTTTTCATTCTACTTTTTGCATTTCTTTTCTATAGATAACAAAGCCAAGTACATCGATCCTTAACATAGTAGTATGCCATCTTCAAGATCTTCTCCCCAAGTACAGCATATCTGGATAGTAAAAAAACAAGTGATACGATAGATAGAGATATTTGAATAAATTCACATAATGAAATTGAGATAATATACGGTACTCCTCCAGATTCCATACCATCAAATTACGAGTTCCCAAAAGGATTATTATCAACAAGCAATAAACATAACATCTAATTAATGGTCCAACTCAAAATCCATTTTATAATCAAATTTTATCTTATTATCATTTTAGTGATGTATATGCTTCCTTCTTGCTACTATTATCACAACTAGGATCATCCCTATTAGTATTATGAAAGGGATTACATAATAGATGATTAATTGATCAAAACCAGCGGCAAAAATTGGGTTAACTGCAGATATATCAAAACCCACCACGAGAGGACTATTCCCATATTTTGAATCACCGTTTATTCTAGTTTGCAATAATAATTGGTAGTCATTATTATTTTGAAAAGTATATGGAAATGTGATATCACCAAATTCATAAAATTTGTATGGAACTTGATGGACTATTTTACCTGAGTTTTTTTCTTTAATAGTTAAAGCTGCAAAAATCAATTCTAGCTCTGTATTCTGATCTTTATCCAGAATGCTAAAATTGAGGTTTGTAGAATTATCACCAACTATTGGTTTAGATGGTGATAGAAGAAGCAATATCTTATAGTTGTCGATTGTCTTTGTGTCACCTCCTACGAAGTGTGCATATGCTTTACCAACATGTGAAACCGCGGTAGCTATAACTAATGACAATAGAAAAATTGCTAACAATGAAGATAATGTTAAAGAAAGCAATTGAGTCATTGTCCGCGTTATACTACTTCTGACTCGATATTTCCTTTATATTACTTAATACGACCTAATAAGAGCCAAAAATAGCTCTTCGTCTACTTCGAATCATAGGCTAATTGTAGACTAGGGTGTAGTGCCCCTGCACTCGTACCGTAGTCCAATATTATGTATCGAGATATCGCGAGAATCAAATCTAAGTTACTGAGAAGTGGTAAATGGTAGTTGTGGTACGTTCGTCGAATGTACCACAAATAATAATAGTAGTGCTAATATTCTAATAATAACTCGGACGCGCACTGCGAAACGATCTTGTCATTATGGATGGAGGAAGGTCGAAGTGCACACCGTTTTATTAGATTCACCTCCATCCATGTTCACATTCATACATGAAAAAAGACAATTTTTCTCATGGATCTGATAAAAGTTAGAATTGTCCGTGAAATGAAATGATATAAGATAGGGTATTTTACAGTATACAAGATTATAGTTCGTCAGTGATGGAAATGAAGTTATTAACGACTTTGTCTGTAAAGCTATCCTTGTACTTTTCAAGCATTATGTTGACTAATCCTCTCTCAGCGATTCGATAAAGATTATACTCGCCGGAGTGAACTGTTACTATTCCATCTTGACACAATCTTTTTAGATGCCATGATATAGTAGATGGGGCTTTTTTTGAATATTCTACTATCTCATTGAAAGTGCAAAGATCGTGATCAAGTATGAATAAGATTATATCTTTTTCAGAAGGAACTCTAAGATGCGATAAGACTTTTAGATCCTGGCTTGGAATATTGATAGAATAATATCGTTATGTTGCTGTGATTAAATTTGTTTATACATCCAATTTGCTCAAGTATTTTCAAATGGTATGTTAGTACACCATTTACAAAACCTGTTTGGCGTGCAAGTTCTCTGTATCTAATACCAGGATTCTGGCTTATAACTTTCAAAATATTGCTTTGATTGTCGCTTAACTGATAACGGTGATATTGATCCCCGCTGGCTTTTTCTACGAACCCCCGAATATCAGAAGTAGGACCCATATTTTTTAACAATATTATTTGTTCACCTTTATTACCCCTGCCCCAAATAAAGTCAGCATTATTAAGAGAATTACGTGTGGCAGTTCTATATGAACGAAAGGAAGAGCAACTTCTCCTAAATCCTCAGTGGCATTAAAAAGGTATATTATTTCAACTATCGCTAATGCAAGAAATCCTAAGAACATAAACAATATTCTTGAACTACCGCTTCTTCTGTATGCTACCGCAGATATGGCAGTGAGAAAAACTGCTACGATGAGGCTGGCTATATGCAACACAATGTGGTAAATCATAGACGGATGATTGAGGTGAGGAAGAATGACTGGAATGGAAAGGACCACTACTGCAATAACAGATATTGCAATTAGCAGCTTAGCCTTGCTGGCTAATAGACTCTGAATAGAAGGCTTTATGGATTGCATTTCCCAAGGTATCCATGTAAATTACAATGTCATGGTATAAAAATTCACTAGTACATCCATCGAAATGATTCGATGCGTGTACTAGATCACTTAAATAATACTCAGAGTAGAATTTTTTAATATAAGAAATGTTCAAAGCAGAATTTATTGCGATTACTACAATCGCTACCGCTGCAATACTCGTACTTTCTTCAACAGGAATTTTGCAAAATGTAGCGTTTGCGCACCAAAGACAGTTATTTACAATTGGAGATAAGGACTACCTTTTTGTGGTAGGATCAATAGGTGAGCCACTTTATGTTGACCAGAAATCAGGAGTCGAATTCTTTGCTTATTGGCCTGACCCATCGGATCCTGTAAATTCACAGGCAAATGGAACGAAACCTATCGAGGGTTTGGAGAAGATGTTAAAGGTGGATGTATCAGCTGGAGATAAAAATAAGACACTAGATTTTGAACCAGCCTTTAAAGATCCAGGTCATTATGAAGCACCATTCTTTCCCACAGTAGAAACCACATACAACTACACAGTATTCGGAAGTATAAATGGCACTACATTTAATGCCACATGGACTTGTAGCCCTGGAGGAGGAGAGTCGGATCCTATTTCAGATAATTCCACGGTTGAAATCTCTCCAAATGTTACAAGGAAATCAATAATGGGAGGCTTTGGATGTCCACTACCGGTTTCAGATGCAGGATTCCCAGAACCAATGATGTCAAATCAGGAGATAGTCAAGAAACTAGCTGAGCTAGAAAATGCTACTAAGACCCAATAGTAGATAGCGAAAAATATCTAGCAACGTTCTATCCTTCCCTTCTTTTTTATATCAATAATTGAAGGAGAACACTAATGGTTTTTTCTAAACAAAAATTCTTGCTAGGAAAACTAATTATGGCTCTAGCTTTGCCGTTACTCTGTTTTTCTCATAGCTTACCTTCTTTCATAGCATATTCACAAGTTGAACTGTTAGACGAATCTTCCTCAATTGCGCCTCAAACAGATACGGTCACCTCATATTATGATGCTTTGCTGAAAATTCCTTTAATATTATCTCAGACTGCGATAGTTGGTGTGGCTTTTAGTCACATGTTTCTTCGAAGGATAATTCGAAAAAGAACGCGATTAGGCCATGGTCAAGATAGCAGCAATGCTGAGATAAACGGTGCCAATATTTATCTCCGTCCCATAAAGCGATTTTCTACAGTGATTCTGTCTTGTGGTATAGCCATATTAGTTTCGGCAACCTCTTTACTTCTACTGCAAGCAATTAGCTTGTCTTCTGCGCTTGGTATGGATACTACCACTACTTTAAACATTTTATCTTCCACTCCTGTTGGCCCTGTTTGGAATATACGAGTAATAACATCGTTGATAATCATCGTAACTTCTATCCTATACTATATCTTTGAAAAAAAGTACATCATGAAAAAACAGCAAACAAAAGATGATAGTAATAGTGTTACTCATTCTCCTCCACAGAATAACACAGGAAAGAAGAGCAGTATTCTTTTTCCAACCATCTTGTTATATTTCATGATGTTAGCAGGTGCAGTAAGCATCCTTTCAAATAGCATAGTTAGTCATAATACTGCCCTGTCGTTCTTTCCTTCTCTAGCTATATCTATGGACTGGCTTCATTTTATGGCAGTATCATTATGGCTTGGAGGACTATTCTATATTTCATCAATACTTCTGATGACAATAAGGTTATCAATTAGTAAGAACAGCAATATTGATGGCAGAGTAAATAAGTCCTTTAACGACAATATCGCACATAATACCTCTTATTTTCTTGCATTATTGTTGCCATGCTTTTCTCTTGTAGCTACTATGTCTCTCGGAATAATTGGAATAACTGGTCTGTATATGGCTTGGATTCATCTCCATACAGTAGAGGCCATTTTTGCTAGTTCGTATGGAAATATTTTGGTAATCAAATTAGGACTGGCCTTACCAATGGTGGTTCTTGGTGGATATTATCAACTTAAGCTCCACGGTAGCCTCATGGAGATTGCTAGTCTCAATAAAGGTGGACAAGAGCGGCACGGAGAAAAAGCAAACGCATATGGTATAAAATCAACTAGCAATCATGAAAACACTTTTCCATCGCAATATGATCCCTCAAGAAAGTTCGACAAAACTATAAAGATGGAATCACTTATTGGTATTGGAGTTCTAAGTGCAGCTTCATTTCTTACAATTACCTCTCCTCCTTCCATATCATTCCAAGATTCGTTGTCTACCGAGAACTCACTAGGAGTAAAAGGTCAACAGCAAGATTATATCCCTTCGTTTGATTCATTTACTATCTTGGCAATTATTCTGGGAGCAGCGGTTTTGTTAGGTAGCATCACCTACTTTAAGAAAAGCAGACAACAGGTAAGAAATACTCTTGCTTATTTTGAAAGCTTAAACGAATAAGTTTTCATTATGATTTGTTAATAATCTTCCTTAGCAAACCGAAAATATAACTAGTAATATTGAATAGTAATGTGCCAATGATGATTTCTAAGTGTTCTTATATTGATCAAGGAGATGTGGTATTAGTAATAGTAGTAGGAGCTTTTACCATCGCCTTGAAGGTATGATTGAGGTCATATGCTCCACTTCTCTGTGCCGAAACCTTGATTTCCCACTCACCTGGTTGGCTCAAATAACTTCCGTTTGCGGCAAATGTTCCTTCTCCTGTTTTGTTTAGATTTGCAATTACTGGTCCTAAATCTGCGTCTTGGCTAGTAAATGAGAGAATCACATTTTTTATATTAGATGCGAGGATGCCTGATTGATCAGCCAGAGTTACATTGAAAGTATTTTGTCCTACTTAGAGAGGCATAATTTTGAGTGTCACGTTTACATTATCTACTGTAACGTGCTCTGAGAAGGTATTGTTATTATCCTTTTTCTGTTGGCAAGTTGAAATTATTCCTTGTTGTAGTTGTTGCTGCTGAGGATGTTGTATATTAAATACATAAGATCCCTTAGCGATATGTCCGTCATCACGAGATAATACAAGCCATGATACACTATATACTCCGCCTAATAGCTCACTTTTATCTAAGGTAACAGTAGATTCTCTATCGTTTTTTCCTGTAATTTTGAAATCATTATTGTCCACTCTCTCATTTTTTGAATTTGTAACATGTATATAACTTACTTTTGGTTCAGGTCTTTCTGAAAACAATATTGCTACTTTATCTGGTAAAGATTCATCTTGTTGTTGTACATTAATGACGGCATTAGCAGGCGGAGAATATGATACAGGATTTGCATGACCATAGGCACTGCTCGAGTATAAAGAAATAATTATAGTAAAAATGATGACAACTACCATTTCATTCTAGTACTGAAGATAAGTTTTTGCATATGCCCGAATAAACAGATGAATTCGCTTTTAAGTTTACTAGGACATTGCCCTCAATAGGCTCAACTTTGTTTAGTAAAAATGACGATAAATTGATGCTAGAGCTGTTCGTTTTCTTATAGTTGTAGTACATTCGACGAACGTACTACAAAACTTATTAGTAACATAATATGGGTTGTGTTATGCAAGAAAAAAAGCTATTTGGTACAATATTTACTGTACTTGTAGTCTCTATGATGACTTTTATCACTATTGGGACTTCAACAGTGATCGTTGCTTCAGCACAGCAGCCAACTAATACAACTGGTACAGCAACTGAACATACGGAAGGAGAAGCCGGTGTAACTGCAGTTAGAGACTCTACTGCAATTCTTCTAGCAGGTGAAACGATTCCAGCAGGAAGCTTTATTCATCTATACGACAGTACTCCAGACGCAATAGCAACTGGACACGTAGCTGCAAAAATCCCATGCAATGAAGACTCAAATGCCACGCTAACAATACTAACTGGATCTGCTCCTAATCTACAACCTGTTGAACTAGAACTGCTTCCAGAGTTATCGACCGCTGGTGAACTATGCTTGTATCATGCTGATTTAGCATCTGAACAAGGCGGAAATATGACAACTGACATAGCTATCCAAAATGCTGGCGAAGAGGATGTCGAACTTCCTGCAACTAGCACCGTAGTGATAGGCGTGAATAAAATATTACCGGGTGCTGCTGAGGAACACCATGAAACAGAAGAGGCAGCAGCAACAACAGGAAACTCAACACAATAAAAATATGTAACAGACATCAGGAGATAAACGGAATTGGCCATTGCTGATTCCGTATAACCATATTTTTTCATCAATTAGTAAATCAAAATACAGTCTTAATGATATATTTATGGAAAACATTGGTTTTGCAGATGATACGTGATGTTAACGTATTCCTCCTATTATCTGTAGTTGTAATCTCTCTATTAGGTATAAAGATAACGATAGAGTCTAACCCTAACGCCTTTGCTCATTATTTTACATCTGCTCAAAGCGCAAAATTTCTATCAGTAATCCATCAGATTGATGTTGAGATGGCTCTTATGAACGAAACCTTTCCTTCAGAAATTGGCTCTTCTTATCATCATGCAAAAAATGCTGCAGAGCTTATGAATAAGACATATCATCTAACAAATGCAATAAGTGCTGTAGATTTTCGAATAATATATGAAGAAGAACAATCGAATAATAACGATAATTCTACAGTTCAAGGATTAGTAATTGCCAATATTGTTGATGAAATTCTCAGAAAATACGGAGCCGCATATGATTTTGAATACGACCTTACAAACATGTCAAACATGATAATCACACAATCTATCGATGCACATGGAACGAAAAGCCATTCGAATAGCTTGGGAAATAATGATGGCAATAAATTGGCATTGGTGAGTACAGGAGATTATCAAAGCGTACAAGCACTTTCCAAGGAAGCTATTAAAATATTTGAGAGAAAAACTAGCCCCCTAACTCAATTTGAAAATAATAAAAGTGACACTGATATGGCATCTGTCTCTAGAGTAAAAGATGACCTAGTTGAACTGAATAACTTATTAAATAATAAAGCATTGCCTGAAGAATTAATGAAGATAGTACATATGCAAATTCATCCTGGTTTACAGCGGACCTATAATTTAGAGTCAAAAATGTAAGTGATTGCTCACCCGAAATGACGAGAAAGTCCTCTGTATCAGGGTGAAAGTGAAGCGGCACAGCCGCCTGGGTGGGATTGTGTCCCTGAGCACACAGAAGTCATTATGTGCGTCCTGGGGCGATGTCAGAAATTCTACCGTCGGTCCGAAAAGTTCGAGAACCTTGCCAGTGCTAGGATTCTTCACAAGACTCATGTGATTCTCTCCTTCTACAAATCCAAAACCTTTGATTTATAGATAGTCTTCGAATAGTCAAGATGAAGCCCACTTCGCTGACCTATGCTTTTCCTAAAATTTCTACTACTTTTTC
>JBPCNB010000592.1:0-11348 GCA_051001675.1 Nitrososphaeraceae archaeon
AGGACAGAACCTTCCGTTGGTAACGTTTTCACACTAAACTTACCACCCACCCACTCATTTGCTGGACTACCTTTCTCCTCCGACCATATGTCCTTGGGCTGCAACTCCGGAGAATGTTGAGCTGTCACGCCATGTCCATGGAATAACTCCTTTTCGAAGGATACTCTACCATCATATGTAAACCTACCATAATATGTATTGGCTCCGCAAAGTGCATCCGTATAGTGCTTACTTCTTGCTCCAGCAACAAATCCTTGATATGATATCTCCTGATCTTCAGAAATACGCTTTGCATAAAATGTTATCTCTACGTTTTCAAAGTCAACGTTGATGACTCGCATTCTTGGAGCATTCCCTGATATGGTCGCAATACCTTCTCCATTTATCATGGCTGAGCCATCACCAGTTACCTCAAAAACACTATCATATTGATCCACTTGTCCAGATTCTACAATCCTGTGATGCCGATTATCCCATTTAGAATGCCACTCGGTTCCATTTTTTGTTGAGGGATATATTTCAGAAATACTAAATTCATCCTCTTGAGCAATAGTAGTTGTTGGTGGCAACATCATAACATCAACAACAATTACAACCATACAGACTATGATTACTAAATATTTGATCGATAAGCCATCTTCCTTCTTATTTCTTCTTTTGCAACTAATAGTACCAGTCATTTAAACTATCATCATTGTTAGCCATTCATCTTACACTAGATGCTACCATTATGGTCCTCTCTATATTAAGCCCTTCGAACCTGATGTATTGTTTTTTATCTATACCCTATATACTGACAAATGGATCCTTTTTTCCTATAATGCTTTTAGCATTAGATTATCTGATCAGCATTCAGTAGCATACATTGAAAAAGGATGCGGAAAAATATATACTAATGGCAACAGTAGGAGGGGACATAATAGGTTATTTTAAAAGTTAAGAACTGGATATGAGGTATCTTTGTTATAGATCCTGTGAAGAACTTAACAGAACTCATTCGTCAAAAGGGACAAACAATTTTAGCATCTGATAATTTTTAGATTTTGAAACTACATATGAAGGACTTAATGGCAAGAACGATTTGAGAAGTTATTGTTACAACTTATATACAAAAACCTTCTCGGACCAAACAATAAACTAGGTAGTTGTCATCTTACAGATTTAATAGACAGTTAATTTAAGTTTACATGTATAAACCTAAGCTTATACAATATGGAAAGATGACTAGCACGCTAAACAAGAAATAAATACTTCAGGTCAACAGTGAAATTCACTTAGTATGGCTTTTAATATAGAAACTGTTTTATGCATGTTCAATCATTCTATTTAATGATATATTTTGTGTCAGGAAGTTCCGATTTTAGCGGTTTATCAAAGGTATATGAGGAAAGTGGAAAAGTTAGGATTTCGTTAGAAGGAAAAAAATTTAATAAAATAAGAAAATATGCAGAGGAGCAACCCGAACAATTTTGGGCAGAACAAGCAAAGAATCTAGTCTGGTTCAAAGAATGGAATAAGGTGCTTGATTGGAGTGATCCGCCGTTTGCAAAGTGGTTTGTCGGAGGAAAGTTAAACGCGTGTGTCAATTGTCTGGATAGACATCTCGCTTATGATAATAATAATTTAAAAAATAAGGCTGCCATAATCTGGGAAGGCGAGAATGGTGAAAATAAAACATTTACCTATTATCAACTATATCGTTCTGTTAACATATTTGCCAATGCTTTGAAAAATATTGGAGTTAAGAAAGATGACCGTGTTACAATATATCTTCCTATGGTTCCAGAGCTCCCAATTGCTATGCTATCATGTGCAAGGGTCGGTGCCATACATAATGTTGTTTTCTCTGGGTTTAGTTCTCAGGCGCTGGTTGATAGGATAAATGATTCAAAATCGAAGATTATAATAACTGCTGATGGAAGTTATAGAAGAGGTAAACTCTTAGAATTAAAAAGGACTGTCGATGAGGCCATTGCTAATGCACCTTCCGTAGAACATGTTGTGGTTTTGAAAAGAGTATCAAATAATGTCAGAGTAGGATCAAAGGATTTATGGTGGCATGACATAATTGAGAATGCATCACAATACTGTGAGCCGGAGGTTGTAGATAGTGGCCACCCCCTGTATATTCTATATACTTCTGGCACAACGGGTAAACCAAAAGGTGTAGTTCACAGTACAGGTGGCTACCTTACATATCTCAATGCAACCTCTAAATGGGTCTTCAATTTTAGGAAAGATGACATCTACTTTTGTACTGCAGACGTTGGTTGGGTAACAGGTCATAGCTATATCGTCTACGCTCCACTCATGCATGGCATTACTGAAATAATGTACGAGGGAGCCCCAGATTATCCAAAACCTGATAGATACTGGAAGATAATTGAAAAACATGGTGCTACAATTCTGTATACTACTCCTACGGCTTTACGCATGTATATGAGGTTTGGAGATGCTATTCCTAACTCATTTGATTTATCTTCGCTGCGCTTATTGGGAACAGTAGGCGAACCAATTAATCCAGAAGTATGGATGTGGTATTTTAAAACAATAGGTAAGGAAAATTGTCCTATTATTGATACTTGGTGGCAGACGGAAACAGGTGGAATTATGATAAGTGCATGTAGTGGTATTGAGGAAACTATTCCCATGAAGCCGGGTTCTGCAACATTTCCACTTCCTGGAATATATCTAGACGTTGTCGACGAAAATGGAAGTTCAGTAGCCGCTGATAGAAAAGGGTATTTAGTAATTAGAAAACCTTGGCCTGGAATGTTGATGACACTGTGGCAAGATGATGAGAAGTATAGAAATACATATTGGAAAAAGTTTGACAATGTGTATTATACAGGCGATTATGCACTATCCGATTCCAGTGGTTATATTTGGCTTCTAGGTAGGGCTGATGACGTACTCAAAATAGCTGGACACAGACTTGGTACAATAGAGCTGGAAAGTGCATTTGTATCACATAAATCTATTGCAGAAGCTGCAGTAACCAGTATGCCAGATGAGAAAAAAGGGGAGTCTATTATAGCGTTTGTAGTACTTCGAACTGGCTTTTCAGTATCTGATAATTTACGTAGAGAACTTGTTGATTACATTAGAAATGTTGTAGGATCAATTGCAACGCCTAAGGAAATCTATTTTGTTAATAAACTTCCAAAAACTAGAAGTGGAAAGATAATGCGAAGGCTACTTAAATCGATAGCAAATGGAGCAACAGAAATTGGAGATGTGACTACGGTAGAGGATGGGACATCATTAGAAGAAGTAAGACTGGCTTATAATGAAATGCATAGAACGCCTAATCCTTGAATTATATTATATAGAATAGCAGTTTATTATCTAGCTAGGGGATAGCCTTAGTTAATGAAGACGGCCGCTAAGGAAAGACAGCAAGAAGAACAACACAGGTCCATGAGTAGTAGGTCTTCCCAACCTAGAGGACCACTGTGAATACGAATAACGTAAGGTTCAAAGCATCGACATTAAAATATGCGCTGCGCAGCAGCGCATCGGCTTTTCGTGCTCAACGATATATCCAGATATATACACATACATACATACATACATACCAGTGCGGGAGGATTACAAGGGCGGGCCCAATAATCTAGGGCTATAGTAATTCTCTACTATTTACTTTTACTAGTCTCTGAATAATTCCAAGTCTCTTTTTACCATTCTTTCATGTCTTGTTTTGATACATAATCTACATCGTAGTACGTAGAAATATCGTCCTGAGAATATCCCTCCCCTTTTAAAGGAAATATGTTTAGTTCGGAAAATGAAGATATTGGTAAACCAAGTTCATTTTGGAGCTTTTGAATAACTTGCATAATACTCCATTCGAGCCAGTTCAAACTTATTTTTGGCTATGGTATAGCCCTTCCAACATTTATGTAAGGCCCCCCAAGTTTGGTTCTCCGTAAAAATTGAGTCCAGAACTTTTAACTTGCCTCTGCTGGCCAGATAATTTGCTTTGTTCTCCGAAATCCGATATTTCTGCATCGGATCTAAAGATCTATTTCTGTTAAATTTATAGAATCTCATGTTTTGACTATAGTGTTATTATCATTAAGGAATAAAAAAGAAAATTTAATTTTAACCTGTTTCCGAGGTCAGAGACCCACTCGCCGATGTATCTCATCCTGACTATAACCTACTGTCCAATTCACAGTCTAAAACCACATAGAAAGATCCCAAATCTAGGCTTGTATAGTACCTCATAAACTGCATCTATTCTTAAACTTTTTTCGACAAAAAATAATCTGATTAGTAGTAGTAGTAGTATGTCTCTTGAATATGGAATTAGTATGTAGATGTAATTCTTTATATGGTAAGTCTAAGTATGGGAGAGTCACAGTTACTATTTAACCCTCAAATCAAATGTTGCCCTAGACAATATCCCAGTTTGCTCAGACCCTAACCATACTTTGGACATGTGTTGACAGATCATGTAAAAAGACATCAATTCATTATGTCAAAGTCTAAAGTCGATTATTATGATGGAAGTGCCATTTACCTTAAAATCCCATCGCAGTTGCTTAGTATTTTTGAAGTCGGGAAATAAATTAAGTGATTAATGTTCAGTTCGGAGTCTGTCTCTCTAGTGTTCTACACCAAATGATATCTTCACAGCCGCCCGATATTGAGTAATCTTGCCTGTATTTTGATCCACTTTTGCTGTCATATCTGTAACTTCAATTCCTGTTATTCCATATACTGCTCGTCAGAGGAATACCAAAGTTTGTCATAGCTAATTCTACAATTTCTGGACTGCCACCATCAAATTTGGTGCACATTTCTCTTCACTCACACTAGTGTCCCATCATGTTGCACCTTATTTCATACTTTAGTCTACAAGAGCGTAAACCGAATGATCTATCTGCTTAGTATTAATGGTGTGTCAATTAGCTTTCCGTACTTGGAGCTTACTAAGCGTGCAAGGCTTCTAGCGGGGCTTTTTTTGTGATGCTTTGAAGCAGCCGTCCAACCATTTAGCATCATATCAAAGTTGCCAAGAATAATTAATTTCTCTTTAGATCTAGAAATAGCAACGTTGAGATCTTGTAACGTTCCTGCTGCACCTACATTCCTTTCAGGATTATTTCTTACCAGCGAAAAAAGTACAATGTCCGCTTGCGTGCCCAATGCTCCTGTTGTCGTAGTAACCTTGATATCTAGACGTCCTATCTTTTGCAAGTAATGTCTTATTATTTGCTTTTGAGCTGTGAACCTAGTTACAACAACAATACTTTTTCTATTTGTTATGTGACTTAAATGATTACAGATTTTCGCACAAGCTTTGGCTTCCAACTCATTTGCCCACGAGGTAGGGCCCATAGGCCTTTCGTTGCCGTTTATATCGACCCAACTAATAACTTCGTCAGGTTCAATTACTTGACGATATTCTATGTCTGTGGGCTTGATCAAAGTTAGTCTTCTATCAGCAATTTCTGGGGCTGATTTTAAACCTCCATAATCAGCAAAATCATTAACCAAACCGGAAAGCCTATCAGGAAGACGATGTGAAATACGTAAAGTATCCCAGTGAGATCTCTTCATTACCCATTCGATTGCACTATAATCTGAGCTTAGAGGACTAATAGGTCTAGATTGTTTTGGATCTCCAACTACTGTAGCTACTGCTCCACATCGTGATATCAGTTCCATAAGATCATTGATCTGGGTCGCCGCGTTATCTTGGGCTTTATGGATATCCTGTGCTCGTCTGTCTACTCCAAACCAAAATGGCCAAAGTAAATGCTCTAATCTTTCAACACCTGCTTCGTCTATAATCATGTTATCAAATCTCATCGTCGGCAATCGTTTGAGCGAAAGGTTAGTAGAAATTACAATTCTCTTTTCCAAAAGAATATCAATAGCTCGACTAAAGGGAATTGGTAGCGTAGGGTCTATACCTGTAGGATTTCCAGTCCTTATACACAATTTGGGAGCTGATGGTCCCAATATGTGAGCAAGTTCCCAAGCAAATTCATTAGCGGCCGCATTAGTGTATGCTACAAGAAGAATTCTTTTTGCAATTCCTTCTGCAATAAGCTTTACCGCTAATGCACTACCGACAGTCGTTTTACCACAACCCGGCGGACCTTCTAAGGCTGCAATATCACCACTGTACGCACGCCAGTTCAGCACCCTTAGCTGTTCTGAATCAAGCAACAGTTTCATTACACAAAATTTCCTCAGGCAACATCACATACGCAGCTAGTTTATGAAATCTATGCATAGGTTCAAGGACTCTTCGTGTGAGATTAATTTCGTCAGGAATAATTACAAGAGGTCGTCCAGAAAGCTGTTGTTTGGCTCGTTCCGCTGCCGGGATTCCGTCCAGATCTATTATTAACTTTGAACCTTCTACATCTCTAATAAATCCCTTCTCACTGACACATCCTAAAAGTGGAATAGAAGCTTCTTTTCCTATTATCCTTACAACTTTACGTGGTTCTAAGAAAGTCACAATATTTTCGTCAGTAGCATTATTTTTATTTCTGAGCAGGGTAATTGAATTTTTATCAACAGAGTATAATTTGTAATCACTATGGATAATGCTATATTTCTCCAGTTCTTCAAGAGCCAATTTTTCTCCTAGATTGTTAACCATCGTTTGAATTACAAATTTGTGTTTGTGAGTTTCTGCACGCTCATCCAAAACCAGATAACGCCTTTTTATTAACTGTCGTCTTATACTTGCGTATTCAGTAGGTAGCTTACCCTCATAAGCAAGTCTAGAATCTTTGCGGTAAAATTGACAATCAGATGAAGACTCGCCTCCTTTATCACATATAGGACAGAAGGAAGGCTTTTGTGTATTAGGTCTCCCGCCACATAATATCTCATATGCAAACTTCCTGTCATCTTTGAGCTTGTTAATCCAGTTTTGTTGTATGGGTAATTCAGGTACATACGCATTCTGATAATATATTACTGCGCCGAACCTGAATCCACTCCACGTATCCTCATTGCCAGTATAACGGAAATTTGCTAAAAGAGCATTTGATATAAGCTGCCACCTATCCTTACCACTGCTGTTTGCCTGATTCATGTTATTTGTTTTCCAATCAATAACTGCGTACTGACCATTACCAAATTCCAAAACAGCATCTAATCTCCCTTCGTGGTGTGTATTTACATTGGAAATAGTAACCTCGGTTATAGTTCGCCTAGGCTGCTCATAATTTTTCATTATACGCTTTGCAATACCAACTAAAAGACCATAGAATCGATAAATTACATCATATTCAAAACCATTGGTATCAAATCCTTGGGAAATAGATGCCTTCTCCTCAATCTTTAACTTCTGTTTTGTATTCTCTATTACCTTTTGTATGATACTTTCGGAAGCTTTTTCTATTCTCCTAGCAATATTTTCCCATTCATGTTTTTTTACCCCTTGTTGCCAATTGTCTAAAACAGTTGTAGGTAAGGCTAAGCTCATTATATCATGAGCTGCGTTGGCAGCAAGATAGTCACGTTCTCCTCCACTGACTCCGAAAGGATAACTCATTTTGAATAAATAAGGACATACACATGTGGTAGCTATCTCATTGGACTGTACTAGATGCATCTTTGTCTTTGTCATCGTTTTGTATAGTTCTCGAACAGTGAGATTACTCATTTCGTGATTACGCCCTCCTCATCTTCAGAACAAAAAGCCAGAAAATATGGCCAACTCATGATGTTTCTTATTACCTCGTTGATTATCATCAGGTGAACAGCATGCATATGTTCTTCTCCCATAGTTGGTTCTTGACATACAATTGCCTTGTGGCTAAAAAGTTTGATTGGCTGGTGACCATGGTCTTCCAATTCCTTTTTGAAAAAGCGATTTCCTACATTATCATTTCTCTCTTCGTGGTATAAGGCTCCAGTGTTTGACAATGGATAACCATGAGTTATAGGGCAGGTATATAAGCAATATCAACTTACTAATATTACTAAGCTGAATAATATGAGTTTTCTGGCTTACCCAACGTCGGATCTAATTGATACACTTCGTATTCACATTGCACCGGTGGGTTTTGAAGTCGACAGAATTGTTATGCCTGCAATCAAAAAGAAGGCTGATAGGGTCTGGCTTATAACGCATAATGGTCAGCACGAAGATAAAGGCAATCCATTCGTAGAATCAATAGAAAAGAAGCTAAAGGCTGAAAATATACAATGTAGACAAGCTCCTGCAGATAGGATTGATTTGTTTGATATACTCAGGGCATTAAGATCGATAATATTACGGGAGAAAGGAAACTATATCTTAGTAAATGTATCAGTTGGAAGCAAGATTCAGGCAATTGCTTCTATGATGGCTTGTATGATGTTCAAAGACACAGCAATGATCAAACCGTATTACGTCGTTCCTGAAAAATATAATACATTACTTTTAGAGGAAAAGAAAAAACAGGAAACTGAAGGTATGAAAGATATCATTACTCTTCCCGAATACAAAATTGAAATTCCGAGTGAGAAGTTGATAAAATGTATTGATATTATTAGTCAGCATCGTGATCACAAGATTACTAAACGTGAGTTAAAAGACTTGGCTATAAAAAACAATATAATATATGTTAACAAAAAACAGCAGAATGATAAAGATGAGTATACTGAACAAGCAGCCTATATGGCATTGAATAAAAATCTGATAGAGCCATTACTTGACTGGAACTTTATTACGGTGGATAAAATAGGCTCACGTCACGTGATATCTTTAACAAATGAGGGACGTAATGCATTAAAGTTCCTTAATGTAAGCGAAAACTAACATTAAATATAATGCCAATGTCTAACAAATAGCTTGACCGAACAAATCTCAACACTGGCCTACAGAAACTTCGTGGATACTTGCCGAAGTAAGCCACCCGCATCATCTACATCAGGGCTCTTCACTACTTCATGTCCTATCTTCGACTAGCTCCCGAGGCGTACGACAAACTCCTAGAACAAGACCTCAAAACAGCTCAAATGAATATCTGCGATTACATATCATATTTACGAAAACAAAAGACGGCTGCTCACAAATCGGTAGGAGTGTATGTTGCAGCTATCCGCAAGTTTTACTCTATGAATGACGTTCAGCTCAACTGGGATAAAATCCATTCATTTGAGGGAGACGACGAAAGGCAGACCGAAGATAGGCCTACACCCATTCGGAAATCCTAACACTCATTCAAAGAACCTCACAGAGAAACCGTGCCATTATATTGTTGATGGCCTCTGGCGGTCTACGTGTTGGTGCTGTTCCGCTTCTTAGGAACAAGGACTTGGAACCAATCGACAAGTATTCTATTTACAAGGCCAATGTATATGCCAGGTCCAGAAAATCAAAATATTTTACATTTTGCAGTCCTGAATGCCGCAAAGAAATAGACTCCTATCTTGAGTGGCGCAAGAGGTGGGGTGAAAGAATAGAGCCTGATTCGCCGTTGTTTCGTAGGGAGTATAATGCAACAATAGACTTGGAGTCACCTAACATAAAGCCACTTGGCAGTAATGCTATTCGATTCTTTATACAGAGATTGTTAACGGACACAGGCCTGAGAACACATGAACCATTGATGGAAGGAAAGACGCCAAAGCGTCATGTGGTTATGATGAACCACGGCTTTCGCAAGTTCTTTGAGACTAACAGTTTCAAAGCAGGTATGAACAACATTTACCTAAGGCGACTAATGGGCCAGAAATCCCAACTCGAAGAAGAGCCTATACTAGGGTCATTAAATGCCTTTTCAGTAAGACGATATTTTCCATATCTTCAGACTTTGATAAGTTGTTATATTTTTGTCAAGAATGTGAGTTATCGCTTGTGATGAAATAGCTTAACTAGATAACGGGTAGAATAACCACAAATACTGTATTTTGATTGTTTTTACTAATCATTTTATTGTCAGAGAAGATAAAGCACATCGAAGGACAATTTGGACCCAGAATACAATACAGTTGCTATCGATCCGAACTACTCAGACAAGGGAGAAAAGAAGTTTGAAACTGGGAAGTTAACATCGAAACAAATCGGTGGACTACTGTGACAAGGAAGAACAACACTCAAAATCACAAGACAAGGAGAAGGAAAAGAAACGAGTTACAATGTAGAATCTGCCAACTAACCCTACATTATTTTTTAGCTAATTCCTTAACAATGAACTCCTGAAATGCAGGATCGAACCATTTTCCTACTTCTATAGTTTCCATATTTCTGCTATCGTCCCTTGTTCGAAAGCACTTTTCATCCAGCGTAACCATCCATTCCATTCATTATCAGATACTACTCCTCTTTGCCGCATATGAAAAACATGCGCAAATGTGTACAAAATATGGAAAGCGAACGGAACATCTGGTGAAGAATAGTGTGATGGAATATTGCTTACAACTTTGATCAGTTCTGGTCGATCGACTCCCATCTGGGTAATTCCATGTATTCTTTCGTCCAGGTCATTTAGGATCTTAGTTTCTATATCCATTGATAGGGCTTGCGTTTGTTTTCTTGAGAATTACAGAACTACAAACATCGTTCCTATTATTCCCAATGCTTCAGCCATGCCGAAATATTCGGCTATACCAACTTCAACCATGATCTTTCATTAGAAGAGATATACAAATAGTTGCTCTTTGAGAGAAGATAATAGGAGTTAATATGAGTGATATTCCTGTTTTTGTTCCCTGAGTTTCCTAAGTTTACCTTCGACCATCATACCACACTTGTCGCATGTCATGTAAGGGGGTCTAACGTACGTAGTGTTAGTTATTAGGGGTAGTATTTAGGGTTTCAGAGATGCATGGTCTGTTCAAATAGCTAACATAACCTCTAATTTATTTTGCAGTTTTGCATACTTCGATCATGTCGTTCCTCTTCAATACAAAACCTAAAAGTACGAGCTACAATATACTATTCATAAAACAACGAGTACATTTGTTGAAGACAACCCACAACTAAAATCTGTTCCTAATCAACAGCAACAGCAAGGTTATTTTCCACTGTAAGCTTGATGAAGATATTCTTCATAAAGTGTCTGCTTAACAGCATCCGTTAAATCACTAGCTTCTCTACTGTCGTTTATTCCATTTTTCTCCAGTGTGCTAATACCAAGAGAATCAAGTTCATTCAGCCACCAGTTATATCGTTCAGGATGCTCTATTTCAGCCATACATGTAGATCGCGTCACGGCTATTTAAGACTGAGACGATAAAGTCCTTGTGTTCATGATAGAAAATAAGTAAGAGGGGGTATTCCCTTTTGTGTTTGTTAAGTTCCTTCTTTCACCGTCGACAATCATACCACATTTAACACATTTCATCCTTCTGAATGACGTATGATTCCTAGCTTAGGGTTGTAT
>JBPCNB010000593.1:0-2444 GCA_051001675.1 Nitrososphaeraceae archaeon
TCTTTAGACTCTACAATAGATTACGATAAGTCCTGCACTACATGTGGTAAAAGTGGCGTCATTTATGGAAAAATGCAATGTCATTCCTGCTACTTCGGATTTCAACAAGAAAGAATATGATATAATAGGGATAAAAAAGTTGAAGAGAGTGAATTCTTCTTTATGCTTTTTGTCATTTGACAAAATGTGAGCCCGTATAGAAAGTAGGAAATTAGTCGGCCTCGAACTTGTTACAATGACAATTGTGTAAATAACGCTCATTTAGATATTTGTCCAAAGTTTTAAAGGGTTAAAATGTTGTGTCTCAATACAGAAGTACTCGAAAAATTTGTAGTATGCCCGATCCCCATTAGACTGAGATGGTAAAAAATAATAATCAAATGGCCACGAGTATTAGATAGACAATGACTACGATTGACTATGAGTTTCTCTATTCTTTCACAAAAGACGTCTTAAGTTTAGACAATGCGATCAGGTGGGTCGGTATCACCAACAAGTTTGGGATTTTACTTAACGTTGAACACAAGGAAGGAGTGAAACTCTTTCTAACAGAGGAGGAAAACGAAGAATATGCCGCCAACACAATATCTAGACAAAAGACTAGAGTTAAATTTGAGCCAAAAATTGGCAATTTGCTTTATGCATTCGGTAGATATCAGAAATTAAATCGTGCAACCATACCGATTAATGAAAGCTATTATCTACTTTTGACATTAGACGTCGTACAGAAAGATTTCAATGCAATTATTATGGATAAGATTATCCCTCTAGTTGAAAAAGAAAAATCCAGATTCGACAGGTACCCCGATCAAGAGCAATGAAATACCTGTTTGGATTACATATCCTTTTTTTGTCATGGTCTATCTACAATGTATGAGCCAAGACATATATTCATTTTAACCTTTTTTCGAACTGAACATTCATTAGTGAGCATGAAGCCTGGGCTTAGGCTGATCATTTGATAAGCCCAATTACGAATAAAAGATTTGACGTAGGCTGAATGTTTTTTAGTTTAGTCTGATGAAATTAGAATACTACTAGGACACCCGAAATTCATCTCTATTTCCGTGAGAATCTAGGATGGCGAAATGGTTCCGGCTCTAAATTTAATCCTCCTTTCACATACTCTAATTCAGTGAACCTATGCGGTTTTGTGACTCACATATCAGATTTATTTTTAATCTTGTCATTTCACACATAATAACAACAATGAAAAAACGACAAGAAAATACCCATAGTAACACAATATTAGGCCCCAAAAATGCTTTTACGAGAGGCAATGATAGAGGAAAAAATGCGAAAAATGCGATTATAAAAAAAATACTCGTATTAACAATAGTTCTCGCGGCCACTCTAACGATCAGTACCCTATTTCTAAAGGCCATATTGCCCTTTCAAGAATTGATGTATCTCCAGGCCGCACAAGTTGCTGTGATAGGTTATTTCGTTCTGGAAACCATAAGCAGTATTTCCTACCAACTCAGTCTATCTGACAGTCCCCTCGGAACTGCCAAGGCAATAAGAAGTCTCATTAGGATTACCGGGACAATTATAATAGTCGCTACAATTATATCTTTTCTTGCACAAAATCCAATTGTAGCAGCGTCTATTAGTACTATATCTGCTCTCGTTGTCGGTTTTGCTTCACAAAATATTCTAGCAAATATGATATCTGGCCTTTATCTATCAGTAATGAGGCCTTTCAAAATAGGTGACAAGATTACCATTAGCGGCAATTCTGGAGTAATATATGATATCGAATTAGTTTATACGAGGCTTTTGACTGAAAACGGAGATACGGTTCTTGTTCCCAGTTCTTCTATGGTAAGTAGTACTATTATATTGCAAAGACGTCAAAACTCCAAAACTGATAGCACAGGTCGGGTCGAGACAAAATAAGACTTGTTGCTGCCATGCATTTTAGAATATGCCTAATGTCGAATCTACCCGGTAGCGTTTATCTTATTCGTTGAACCAATTCAAGGATTTAGGATTGAATGAGGATTCACTAAAAGTTGACCTGTAGTACCTCTATATTGATGGAAATTTCAGATCAAATGGACTTTTGTGTCGTGATTCAAGTATTTCCGTTGGAATCAGTGTAGTTGTTATAATCTCGTTTTCGTTCCCTGTTCCTCTTACCATAATAATACCTTAATCCGAGGACCGCAATAACGATTATAATTATAATGAATGCAAATATACTGAAGACAGATGACACCTGCTCTGATATTTTAATCCAGGCATCTCCAAGGAAATAGCCCAAAAGTGTTAAAGCAACACTCCAAATTGCTGATCCCGCGAAAGTAAAGATAACAAATTTTATAATATTCATCCGACCTATTCCTGCCGGAATGGATATTAGCTCGCGGATTCCAGGTGCCATTCGACCACTAAAAACCGCTATTGCACCATATTTTTGAAACCATGATTCAGCTTTGAGC
>JBPCNB010000594.1:0-2269 GCA_051001675.1 Nitrososphaeraceae archaeon
TTTGTCTTCTTACTGGCAGAGGTTAATCCCTTTTTGCTGCTTCCTTTCTTCTTAGATACCATTTTCTCCAAAGTAATATATCAAAACTATAAATGAACTATCTATCATTTTCACTATTTTTTATTTAATAAGGAAAAATTGATAAATACACATAAAACAATATTTTCCGTACCAATTCTGCAGATTTATACGAGTTAGCAAAGGAAGCTGGTTTATCTATGAACAATACATATGCGGTTGCAGACGATTTTTCTTCTTCCTTTCTTTCTTTTTACTATCTATCTATGGTTGCATCATCATATATGTATAAGGATGGGTTTAGCTATCTTAAGCAAATCCTACAGTAGGGGATCGATTGTACACTTTGTTTCGCCTTTTCTCCATCCTCTTTCTATTCGATTACTATCAGTGTCATCGTCGACCTGATAGTATCTATTGTTCTTATCTCACGAGTTATAATTTCTTTCAAGCTATCAAGGGTATCGGAACCGATTTTTGCAACTATATCATAAACGCCATTTACTTCGTTAACTTCCATTACTCCTGGCACATTTTTCAGTTTGTCTGTGAACTTCTCTTCGGTTCCAATTTCATAATTAATCAGAACATATGCTGTTGGCATTTTTCAGATGGTACATCTGCTGCAGTATATATCTGCCTACTCCTACAGGGGTTTAGAACGCCCGCGATGAGTTATTGCTGCATCAACTTCTTTCACAATACTCTTTAGCAATAGTGGACTATAATCAGACGTGTTATTAACATTATTGCTGTGATTCGGCAAAGATGACAAGTCAAATGCGTCTTACTATACAAGAGGTTCATTCTTAGTCGTTCTCAGAATAGATAGCAACCTTATATCCTTCATACAATAACAGAATATTATCTTGCCAACAGCATATGTATTAATTCTACTTGACTATAATTATCCCGATTATGAGATTATGAGTCAACTAGATAAGTTGCCTTGTGTGGTAGAAGTTAACAAAGTAGAGGGGCCATATGATATAGTTGTAAAGTTATCCGACAATGATATGGACCCGATAAAGGAATCTATAGGAACACATATGACAAAAATTCAAGGAATTCAATCTACATTAACATTGATGTCAGAGTGATTATAACGGGTTCAGTGCGAAAATCCAGCGAAGTCTAAAAAGAATACTTTTAATATTTACCTTCCAATTTTAGTTCATTTTCAGCTTTCAACTCGATAACTTTTGTTATTCCATCAGGTGTTAATCCCAAGGTATGAATACTTTGTTCAAGTTAGACCTACATTCTTCTAGTTCTATTTCTTAATGACAACTTCTGTAGGGGTAATAGGAAGGTCAACCTTCTCTTCTAAGATGACATGTGTGAGAAATAAGGAAAAGGAAATTCAAGTATTCTCTCTAACTTTGTTATTCCAGTTTGACCCTTGAATGACATAAAAATGTCCGGGTATTGACTTGCAGTAATAATCTTTTATAATGACAGATAAGTATACTTAGCTGTATGGATGGTGACAATAAAAAATAACAAGGAGTAATAAGAAAGAAGGGGCATCATCTCCGTCGCCTCCGCAACATCGCTCCCTATCTTATCCTCATTTTGGCAAATATGATACTCTCATTAAATATACCCTAGTGCCATCTATTCCTCTTTCGATAATAGCTATTTTATGTGCTAATCCCAATACTTGGGTATTATCAGAACTCCATCATTTCTACATTGAATTGTTTGCAGTAATACTTGCAGCTATATTGTCCTTTTACTATATAGCGCGTGCTTATACACTAGACGATAAATTTAGTTTGTTTATAGGCATAGGATTTCTTGCTAACGCTTTGATCGATTTGCTGCATGTCGTTGTGTCTTATACTTATATGGATGAGTTTATGTTTCTAAAGTATTTTATACCTCAAACATGGTTTGCAGGAAGAGTATTTCTGGGCGCTATGTTTGTAATAGCTATTGCAGGCTATCCTTTGTTATCTAGAACCTCCTCCTCTACTAATAACAAGACAATTGTTACTCCATCAGCGTTACAGGAAGAACAAGCAAAAGTAGGTCAAGGATCAGCATATTTATCATCAATTACCCCATCGTTTCAAAGTGAAAAAGAAGAACTACCGATAGTAGATAAACGAAGAGAAAGACAAAAGATGCCGAAAATTATTGTAGGTTATTTAGTAGCGCTTACTATTATTTCTGCATACATTGCTATTAGTTCACTTTTCATAGTTTTTCCCCGTTCTTTCATATATGATTTTCCCCTCCCTCCCCC
>JBPCNB010000595.1:0-3518 GCA_051001675.1 Nitrososphaeraceae archaeon
GGGTTCAATTGCGATGAAGTTTGTCAGTGTTCTCTAGGAATCTGGTCCTCTAATGGTGTTAGTACCTCGTCTTCAACTGGAATGGTTGGACAGATTACAGTATTTGTAATGCCGTCTATATTATTTGTCAACGTAAGAAGTTTGTTTTATCTATTATGAGAATTCAGAAAAATGATCAATGGATCTCAGAAACATCCTTCAAATGCTACTTTTTTAATGGAAGGAGGTTGGCTTTATTCATTTTGTACCCCTATACGTCTAGCCCTACAGATCCGTAATGTATTACAAGTCATTTAAGCAATGAATACCATGATAATATTGTCATATGACAGATCCAGTAAAAAAAGTAAAAGATGCGAGTCAAGACGCCGAAGCAAAAATGAAGACTTCAGAAGATCATGCTGAGGGTAAGCCTAGTTCTGAAACGCTAAACAAAGCCAAGGTTAAAGTAAAAGATGCTTTGACTTAAAAGGCTCTCACATTTTTTTTGGTTTTTGCTATAAGATCAGACGTTTTTCTCCACCCTTCCAACTTCTCACGGCACGAAGTTTCCTTTGTCTTTTTCAATCAAATCTCCAACATCCTAATATATCGTTTCTGTCTAGGCACAGATAAATGGAGTTTGATTTTTCACTTGCCGATGAAAAAAACGATACACGAAATATTGAGCCATGGTTCCTCAATGCAGTTAAAAAGCTATCAAATGGCAGCACCTCTACAAAAGTATTGAAAATAGATGCATTTGTAAGGGCTCGTCTAGGGGCGTACAAAAGCAATCCAAAGGAGTATGAGAATTATAAGGGAAGAAAAGGCAGTGATGTATATTGGAAAATGATGGAAAATGCAGTGGATTCATTGGAAGATAGGAATTTTATAACAAGACATATTCATCCAGCTTATGTTCTGATAACTCGACAAGGCATTGGCATTTGTAACCAAGAGGGTAGATGGCATGCAAAACAGTATTCAGTAAGTGAGGAAACGATATAAGACGAATCAATACCAGGAAATATCAGTTTCTTATTTGCTTTACAATAAGCCAACAACAGCATCTGTGACCGCGTCAGCAAGTCGTGATGAAAACGATCTGATTGTGTTAGCATTCATTAGCAGCTTTCTCTTGTCATGCTCAGGATTATACGGCACGACGGGTGAACACGACCGTATTTTGCATTTAGTTTCTTCAGCCATTCCATTATAGCTATACTTGTAACTTGGCTGCAAGAAAATAAGCGCCTATTAACAGCTGAATTTGCCTTAAAATAACATCGTCAAATTTATCCGGCCATGATCTCTATTTTCTATTTCAGAAGTTTATTTAACAGTTAAAGTAAATTTTATAGAGTTAAACGTTTCTCATTTATAATACTATTCTGTATTCATAGATGAATGTCTATAGATAAAGGTACAAAGAAAAGAATAAGGTTAACCACAACAACAATCACAGGTTTAGTTTTGGTTTTTGTAATGATTATTACACCATTCATCTCATCACAAATATCAAATCAACTGGCAAGAGCACAATCTGAAACTTCGAATACAACCTCAACTAATCAAAATATGTCCTCATCATCTTCTACCATGTCAGCAGATACAATGAACACTACTTCAATGCAAGGCCCAGGTTCAATTTTGAAATTATCGCACGCTAATGTTGCAATCGATATTCCATTAACTAAAGGATATGTGAATGGAAGTGAAGTATTCTATATTACTACAGATGTATCTGACAATAAGACTGCAGCACATCTAACAAACCTTACAGGATTTGAAGTGAATTATGCACCAGTATTAGCACGATCTCCTAACGCATCTATTGCTAATATCTTTGAATTTAAAAATGGTATAAATGGTACCGGTCCTCAGGGATTCCAACCAAATGTAGCTGATTCTCAACCAGGAGATGGAAATTACAGTCCACTTTGGAGAATTAACCTGGTAGAATGGAAACAAGGTATTACTCCACGAGAATTAAAATCTCATTCAGATATCGTTTCAGCACAGAGGAGTGGCGAATTAACAATTACGCCTACAAATATTATCGTCAACTGTCCGTTTATACAATGGGAAGGTGGTTCGATGAAGATAAGAGAAAATAAGACTATTTCAGATGAAACAGCGTACGGTGGAGGACAGGTGCTTAATATTGATACACAAAAAATGGTTGTAACTATGGTAGCTCACAGAGGATGGGCTCCAGATGGCAAGACTGTCTATTACATAGTAGTGGATGCAACACCTGATATGCCAGCAAATATGATGGGAGTAACATCTGTCAAGAAAGATGAAGCACTAGCAGGAACAGCAGCAGCACCACCTCTATTCCAATTCATGAATGGAATTAAAGGCACAGGGCCGATGGGATTTCAATCAGGGATAGGAGGGGCAGGACCTACTGATGCAAATTATAGTCCTATGTGGTTAATATCATTTATAGAATGGAAAGATCAATCACAGGCAAAAGTTCTAGAGACTTTAGCCGATATAGCAGCAATGCAGCGAGCAGGGATGATTACAATCGCGCCTGCTATGGACGGAAAGCATGTAGTTAACTGCCCATTCTTTGACCAAGATACGGTGTTCAAACACAAAAGCCAGATGAGGATAAGTTAGAGCCGGCGTCATTTCTTTCTCTTCTTCCCTTTTTCTTTATATCTATACCGGTTTACGAGAAGCTGAAGTTTCTTTAGCCTAGCTTGGAAATTAATTGAATAAGATCAGCCAGTATATACAAAAATATGCGTCGGTAATCATGATATGGCTTTTGATTAGCCTGAATCTCCCTTGCAATGAACCGCCAATCTGCAATAGTCCTACGATATCGATATGAACTTACTTACGCCTACAACAACATAACAAGGGGAGTTGAATAGAAAGTATATATGAGCTGGCCTATGTAATTTTAGATCACATTATATTTTTTTCTAGCCTTTTTTAAGTCTTATTTCATGCGTTTAACAGTTCTACGGTGCACTATATGCCGTATGTTACAACACACTGGTTTCTAACTGGGATAGCGCAGGTTTGCATTGAATACAGCTCAACTAACTAAATGGAAAAAGCCAATCACACTAGTTGCAGTTTTAGCGGCCGCTTTAATGTCAACAGTAGTTTTCGACACATCGTTGTGAGCACAAACTGCATTAAACAAATAATCCATTATTGATTATTGATATACCTTAGTTTAGCGTAAAATAATAATTTCACAATTTTCTATTTGTATCATAAAAAATAATAAGTAAAAAAAGATATTATCCGCCAGCAGTCATGTTGTCTTCCAAGTCTTGCCACCATCATCCGTTTTCAATAATCCATCTCCAAAGGTCGCACAGTATGCGTGATCTGGATTCAGAGGGTCGAATGCTATCCTTTGAGGGTTAGCTCCTCATGAATCTCATATCCTTTTGAAAACTCCAATGCAATAAGTGAATCCAACATTCCTACCAAAAATATTATCATTCTGTAACTCTATCAAGAGAAGACTTAATCTTTGAAGATACAAAACGAGAAAGACTGAA
>JBPCNB010000596.1:0-1943 GCA_051001675.1 Nitrososphaeraceae archaeon
ACGCAAGTTTTTTGATACTCAAGCAACACTTGCAGGCATGTCGCCACTCTATGTTTCTATTTTGATGGGTCATAAAAATGGGCTTGAGACATCATATTTCAAGCCAACACTTAATGATCTGTTAGAGGGGAGTGATAAAATGCTAGGATATGTTGGGGTCACAGATGCTATTACAATAGCTGAAGAAAACAAACTTCGACGGGAAGTGCATGCTCTCAAACAAGAAGTCACCAAATTTGACCACATGCAAAAACAAATAGAGGAGCTAACCAGACGGATGGGTCTAACCTAAGTTTTTTTCTGCTGTTCTTCCAGATATTTTCTATCCCATTCTTTATGTTTTTGTATCTTGTCGGGAAGTGTCTTGCGAATGAGTTCTAACTGTGCATTAATTTCAGGATAGATATTGGCAAACGCTATAGTTAACCTTGCAAATGTATCTTCGTCCAGTTCATAGTCAGTCCACAAAGGGTCATGAGGATCCATTTTTCTTCGTTTGTCATAAACCTCCTTAATCTTTTCTTGTGCTTCAGGAGGATGTGATTTATTAATATGGTGATGACTGTGTATAGCAAGTCCGTCTGCAACTGGTCTTAGCTTGGAGAATTCAAATAGTAACCGAGCCGGACTGATTGTATTTTCAACCCACCGTGTTGCCTGTTCCGTTTTCTCCTTTCCCGATAGCTTAACCTTCTTTTTTGATGTTCCATTGATCGCAATGTCTCGCGGGCGCAAAGCATGTAACAATATGTAGGCTATTAATGCGCCAATCTTGTTCGCGAACTCAAACAACTTCACTTCTGTTTCATATCCCTTATCACGAATCTTAGTATCTAGACTGCAGAACTTATTAGGTCTAGCAGCAGGGACCGACCATCTTGCAATACTTCGCATCACCTCACTCCTGAAAATCCAAGAACCAATACTAGGATCATTAAACGCCTTTTCAGTAAGACGATATTTTCCATACTTGCCACTCTTCTTAATCCATTCTTGGTTTTCTAGTTGTTTTGATAAATTGTGAATGGTATCTCTGTGTAATCCCGTCTCTTCTCTTAGTTCAGATGTAGACCGTCCCTCTGGTTCACTCTTAGCAATACGTTCTAGTATCTTCTCCTTGTTTTGTTCCCCTAAAGACCTTAACTTTGCAAGGTATTCTTCTTTCTGCATGAGATAAAACAATCTATATGTTCCGACATATTAATTATTTTGCTTAACGTAAGTCGGAGCATATGTCGGATAACTTCGACAAGATATAAATAATCTTCCCTGTTATATCATAACAATGAAACAGCTGACTTTGTCACGAACCGTCAGGATTTCAAACGAGTTGTATGAGGACATTTCAAAATGTGGAAAGTTTGGCGACACGTTTGATTCCGTATTGAAGCGGATTATCAAGGAAAAGAGTCAGAGGGCTGAGTCTGAATGAGTTTTGTTTCTGGCCGAGACGCAACAAATCTGATACAACCCCCCAACCAGAAAGACTATGCTATCTTATATCAAGAAATCGGGGACTACGTTATACAACAGGCACATTTGGGTGATCCGCTTTTTGAAAGGGTATTTGAATGGGCCTGGAAAAAGACAAGTCTAAAACAAAAGAGTGCTGGCACGGGTTACCAGGCCATACCAGCAGCAATCGGGATAGCAGAGGGACACTCTACCAATGATATCGACGAGCAATCGAAGATATAAAGTTGACTCACGAGTCAGTAGTGATGCAATTTTAATCCAGCATCATGAGGACTTAACAGACCAAATAAGAGCATTACAACTCGCGCTTGCACACGAACGGGGCGAGAATTACAGGTTTAGGGAAGAAATCCGTGCACTTCTTCGAAGGTTGTAGGAAAATAGACATGGCCCAAATACTAGCAGACAACCCTACGGATTATCAGGTTGAACTATCTCTGCTCTACCGGGATAGAATAGTCACAGAC
>JBPCNB010000597.1:0-3305 GCA_051001675.1 Nitrososphaeraceae archaeon
GTCCCGACTACAGCAGAGATATGTCATGAAATTGAAAATTCCCGTTAACAATATGGAATGTCCAAGTTGCGAGGATTCTCGACAGAAAGATACATTGAAAGGATAAATTAGTATATGTATCATATTATTTTCTTATGCTGCATTCGACAGATTTAGTATCGCCGATCTTTAGTAGCTTGTACACTTAGTATCATATTGGTAGGTATGGCCAACGAATTCATCAAGCCATCAGGTGAATCTGAGGTTGATGCTCCCCCATATGTGTCTCTCCTCGTATATGAAAGCCATTCCACGATAACCCAATGATCATCTTGAGTAACTCTGAAAAAATCCGGTTCTAGATGTTGTGTCTGCCTTTCTTGATTAGATTCTTTGAGTGCGAGATCATAGATCCAATCTTTGTGATATCGATAAGGTGTTGCAAAATGATACCGAAAATTGAGTCGCAAACATTGATAAGGGAGCCTATTGTAATGCTGTTGCTCATTAAGTTCTTTTTGATTGTTAATACCAATTATTAGTGTAGTGTTGCCTCTATCCTCCATCTTCCTATTGTCCGAATTACTGTTATATCCTTCAGTTGTTAGTACGAGTACTATGCCATCTACCGCGTACGTTTGTCCCGAGGCTTTGCAAACAAACTCAAGTCGCGTGGTTTCTTCTTGAGTAGACATAAGTAATCTATTCTAGTTATAATAGCCAGCAAGATATAAAAAATTACGGTAATTGACTCTATGAAATTTCGGCGGTTAAGTCTCACGTATGCTAAATAGCGCGACTTGTTACAGTATCTTTTGGTTCATGATAATGCACTATCATCTTATGAATAACATTATAACAATCGGTTATCTTGGAGAATCGCTTCTTATGGATTGCTTGCGCAATAAGCGATCCTCTAGCATTTTAACAAGGTGCTTTGTTCTTTTGCGATATTCTGCAAAAACTCCCATACTTGAATACCATTCTAGATTGTACCTATTGCAAATAGTGTGGTTATCATCATAATCGATGCGATTAGAATTCCACGTCTATTTCCCATGCCGTATGTATTATGTGTGGATACCGATGGCATCGTTTCGATTTACAAACAACTATAATAACAAGGGTTGCTTTATCTTAAATAGGAACTAAAGGGAGAAGGAGAAGGACTGGAAATGTTGGCGTCTGTCAATGTTATTAGCCAGGTCCAGAAGTTGCTGGGGTTTTTTACTGCTAGCACGTTCCATTGTCAATCAGAGCTAAAGGGACCTCGAGATGTCATTATTCAAATAAGGTGGGCGGAAAAAGTATCTGAAGATGTACGCGACAATCCACGAAGAGTTTTGATATAATTTGGAAAATTTCCTTGAATCGATCACTGTAAACTCCGCCAGACTCGGAAATGATTATAACTTATTTGCGCTTTTGTATAGGGAGGTGGAATAAGTTAGAAAAAAATTTTATATCGTTGAGATCCTTTGTCGAACCTAAAGGTAAAGTAAAATTTTGTGCAACCTGCGGCAGTATTGCTACTAAGGAAGCATTGTTTGATGTTGGCGGAGGGATCACCCTTATTGAGAAATATTGTGACAAATGTGCTAAGGATCTGACGTCATAGAACAAACAGTAGGATAGGTATCGTGTCTGTGTTCAGATAATTGGTTTGCGTAATAACATAATTCTCGAATCCTTAACATATACGAATACCATAATCACATAGCTATCTCATTTTGTGAATCCTCATTTGAAATAAATTATTCCGGCGATCATGAAGGCAACAACTTGAAAAGCTATCGGCGGGACTGTCTTGTGATCATACTTGAGATTAGCACTAATATTGAAAAAATAAAAAAATAACACGATGTTAAATTAGAGAGCGGATTTTATGTTATAGTGTTGATAAAGATCCTAAAACCCAAATCCCGAGCAATGCAGAGTCTCGTAAATGATTTTTTAATCATGCGCTATCATGCAATAAATTAAATGCAGTATTAGAGTTTGTTCGATAAACATATTGCCTTCTTCTCGATTTGTGATTTTGTAGGGATTTTGTTTAGCCCAACAGATCTGGTTTCTAATGCTGCTTGAATTGCACCAGCACCATAGCATAAGGCCCATTTTGGATCTCCTTCCTTAAGATATGCACAAGTAAACGCGGCCGTTAGAATATCACCTAGTCCGGTAGCATCTACAGATGCACGATAATGATCAAGATTTATCTCATATTCATTCATACGAATAGTTCTATTTCGTGTTGTCATTATTTTAAATTGGGGCTGATACAGCAAACTATCATTTAGAGCGTCAAATTCCTGCTCGTCAGCTTTGATTGCGGAAACTCCAACCAAATCTAATTTTATTTTTTTATTCTCAGAAACTCTTCCTAAACTATCCACTTTTCGTATATATCCCTGAGGATCTAACGTGACAAACCGATTTTTCTTGGTTATTTCCTTAAGAACCGAGAATGGAACCTCATCGATGATTGGGCTAACTATCCAGCCATCCACGTCTATGTCCCTAATGTCATCGGTAGTTAGGGGACTACATTTTGCTGTTAGGAAAAGTTGGCGTGAATCGTTATGATATTTAAGATAGAATCTTGTAGTAGGATGACTCTTTTCTAATTTGTTAACAGTTAACCCTCTCTCATTCATAAAATGATGCAAATCCTTAGGAAAATCTTCTCCGACCTTCGTCACCAGAGTGGTGTCAATACCTATCTGTCTGCAAACTAGGCCACAATAGCAAGCAGACCCTCCAAGGTGGCAAAGCTTATTGTCAATGTTATCTATGGATATGTGTGAGGCGATTGCGATTTTCAACCTATTATATGCAGGTGCGTCCTCTGGTTATATTACTTCAAATATGTCACAACTTAGCATATGCTGGGTTGCCTCCCGTAAACCGCATGTTAAAGCCCAAGTGCCCTCTAATATCCCCTCTTAATTGCGATATGTTTGTCCCAAGTTCATATGGTTTGGGGAACGTGGGTTTGCGACATCTCATCATTCCAGCCTCATTCAGCAAGGAGCAAGAGGATGTAATTTTTCCTCCTCTTCACTAATAAGCCTCGTATTCCATTATCTTTCAGCTAGGCTAGACTCGATCGGAAGTTTAGATAGCATTCCCCGGCATGGTGATGACAAATATTCTGTTCTTGCTAAATCTCCACCTGATCCTTGCAATTAGTAATGCCATTCCATTTTCTGACTAATACTGTCACATGTCCTTCTTGCTCCGATTCTGTAAGGCTTTCATATTGTCGTAAGCTTCAGGTTAGTTTAGATCTGTCCGAGCCCTAAACGGTTTTTTAAGACCCATGA
>JBPCNB010000598.1:0-1423 GCA_051001675.1 Nitrososphaeraceae archaeon
GACAATAACAATCATTGGGTTCTCTTCATATCTGATGTTAATTGGCATATATTCCTCGGCAGTATCTGTCGCACAGGATTCTAGACTACGACGTGCAATTAGAAAATCTGTTCAACGACAGTCTTCATTACTTGATAAGATAGGAACAGCACAAATGCAACAAGAAATAGAAAATAGGGTTTTATCCACAATAAAATCTCAGGCAGAGACTCTAAGAAGTGAGACAGGCATTGAGACCTCTCTTGATGAAAATGAAATGAGAGAGTATATGAATGAAGTTATAGCAAAAATAATGACCAAGAAAATTGAGAAATTATAGATAAACAATTATTTCTGGTTTGGGTTCATAAATTCAAACAATCGTTGGGTTAGATAGTTGTGACCACATAATCATAGACGCTATTTATACTCAATCTAATTCCGCCTTTACTCTTCTAACTAAATTTTCTATTGTGATTGGCTTTGTAATAAAACATCCTATACTCAAATTCTTATATTGATCCCTCAATGCTTCTATGTTCATTTCTCCTGCAGAAATATAACAAACCCTAACGTTTACGTCAAGTTCTAGGATCTTCTCCGAAAATTCAAAACCATTCACCTTGGGCATATTAACATCTACAAGCAATAGATCGTAGAAGTTCCGTTTGAATTCCGCTAATGCTAATAAAGGATCATCGTAAGCGTAGACTTGGAAGAAAATCTTGCTACTGCTATATTCATTTTCAGCTTCTAAGCCCTTTTTGAACGTTAGGGTAATATCTGGATCGTCATCTACTATGAGGATTCGTTTGGTAAAGGGAGATAACTTTTCTTGTTGCTGCTGTTCTTGTTCACTCTGCTGACTAGGAGCATTATTTCTTAAATGCTTGTCTTCAGCTGAAAACGAATCCATGTTGAGCATGGATTATTATATTCACTTCGCTGCTAATAGCCTTTTAATAAGATATACCATATTTTGGTAAATTCTTTGTCTTTGCCTCTTTATAGAATCTTTATTGGATGTTTATTATTAGAAACAGAACATAACAGCCAGTGCTAGAAAAATATTTTGAAAGGATTTGTAGAAAGTATGCCGCCATTATTTGCACAATTATTAGTTACAGGCCTAGTATCAGGACTAGCAATTGTTGGAGCAAATTTATTATTAGATTGGCATAGGAGACCATATCTTTCTTTGGTAGAGGAGACTTTTCAAGAATTGTTCGAATTAAAAGTCCTTTACGTATTAATTAGATTTCTATATCAAACATTCCTATAATAAATGGCGCGCCTTTAGATTTTATTCACTATTGTATTTTGCCAATAGTTGTCATAAATCTAAATAAGATCAACGCCGCAAATTTGACGTATGAAGGCTGAAGAGCTGCATAGCCTTTGCTACCGTATACTTGAATCTGACAATACAATTAGGTTTGTGGGA
>JBPCNB010000599.1:0-2642 GCA_051001675.1 Nitrososphaeraceae archaeon
TGCCGTCTAAATTTAGCTGATAGCAATAAGGCGACAGTCGTCCAGTTTCGTCTAGGACGTCAGATCTCCAATCTGGAAACCCAGGTGCAAATCCTGGCTGTCGCACTGAAATTCTACTTGTATAGCACAAAGGATAAGAAATCTCAGATCTTGTTGATTGAGTTAGCAACTTTAGTTAGCACCTTGCCTTTACTATTAAGCCTACGTAAAAGATTCTAAGATCAAGAAATTAAGATTTAAGAAAAGGTACGTCGGTTCGTAATTTCTTCCTCAGTTCTAACCAACTGTCATCTTGATAATGATAGATATATTTCTGGATTGGCATCATACATTCATTATCGTCCAGATCATATTTCATATCTTTAGATCTCCACCGGAACTAGCAAAAAGCATTTTTTTAAGCTTTCTGAGTATAGTACGATGATTTTTGAAATTGATCAAGTAATATTAAATCACGAATAGCAGAGAAGTAATTACAGAATTAGGATTTATAGTAGTTTCGGAATTCCGGATGTCATTCCTAATAGTCCTAGTTTCAAAATTAGGGGATATATTAAATTTCTATCCAGAATCTGAAGTGCTAACTGTTAGAACTCATATAAATATCGACCTCTACCTGCAGCCAAGCCTTTCTAAACGAACCAAACTAAGGTCGTGTTTGTTACCGACTACAGATGAGTATAATTGTACAGGCTATGAGTAAGTAATATTCGTTATCTTTTACTATTATCAGGGAACAATAAAATTTTTTCACATTCATACAGTATCCTTGCAATTATTATGTGTGAATCTACTGCATACTGCACAATAGAATATGAGCAACAGAATAGTTTACTTGTACATTCAGAAAAATGGCCCTTTGGGAAACCGCCAATTACAAATGTACAATCAATATTTTTATTGTCGATATAGCTTTTGAGAACCACTTCACCTGCTGTACTTCTAGCTCCTACACTAGTAAGTCCTACTACTTTGTCAGATCCTATTACATTCTTTATTAGATGATCAAAGGTAGCATTCTCATGCAATTCCAGAAGAGTCTTGTCGCCTTCTTTATTTTTTAAAATTTTCTCTTTGAACAATTTCATCATTATTCCCTCGAACCGAAAATACGATTTTGGAATTCTTAACTTTGGGCCGATCAATATTACTTTATCGTCCATTGTATGAATATATACATCCAAAAGCCCTTCAAGATACAGAGGCGTTGAAAGTGCCTCAAGAAGAGCAAAATGGGCTATATCAGGTCTACCACGTTTCCAAGCCAGTTTGATCTTGCCCGATATCATGGCAGCGTGATGGAAACTTCTGTCTAGGAGGATCTCCTTTGGATTTTTCTGAAGTCTTAGTGCATGATTCCGTACTGACGGGTGCCTGCTTAGTTCCTCTGGCACTCGTTCTAATGCCGTTTCAGCAATTACTAAAGACACTCGACTCCCTGACATACAAATTGTGTCATCTAAGTCCACTAGTACTTATAGATATTATCATTAGATGTAACTAGAATTAACTAATGCCATATTTTTACAAGTATTTAGCTTCCTTCCCATGGACTAACATTTGTAGCTCATGGGTGCAAGACTTAAGTTCGTCTAGTGCTTCTTGTTCCTCGTCCTTATTTATTATGATTTCTCCTGGACCAAAAGTCGCAGTGTTAATAATGACTGGTATTTTTGTATGGAGTACTTCCGCTATAAATTCTAGGAGGTTGGGATAAGTCATATTATCAGTATATACATAAGATGTTACTCCGTTGCTAACCACAGACTGATCCTGGATGGGAAAAGCAAATCCTGGTGATGTTATTTGATCGATAATTCTGATGGCGATATCTTTTAATTCTGCCTTTCGTTCTTCATATTTTTTCATTTCGAAAAACCTTGTAGCCTCATTTTCTAACTCAACAAAATTAATTGTCATTTTTTCATATTATTAAATCTAGCATGAAGTAATATATGAACATAACTTGAAAGAGCAGGAGTTGAAGATGCACAGGTTTAAGTTCCTCTGTTTTTGTCAGGTGCATACTTGCATTAAACTCCTTTATTGCATCAAAGGATAAGTCTTACCCTTTGCAATATGCTACATCTGTAAAATTTCAGTCCGATTTACAAAGATTCAAAAGTTGATGGCATAAAATAGAATATAATTAAAGTCTCATCCTATGCAAGGAAATGCAAATATTGTCCCTACTGCCGTCGGTGTCTCATTCTAAGACCAATGATGTTATGATTACAGCTGATTATTCAAAAAACGAATTGCCTCAGAGCATTAAGAAAGGCGCAGGACAAACGATGTTATTATTTATATTGTTATGGAGGAACCCACACATAAGACAGAAACAATCTATCCCTAACTGATATGCGATTAACAGTTGTGAGTATAAAGCGTTTGTCGCAACTATACGAGAAGACATGGCGCCCATTTCGTTTACTTGTTATCTTTAAAAACCCATTTTGAGCGGGAAGAAGAGAGGAAAGGATATTGACAATGTCTTCTTGCATCAATATATTGAAGACGCTTGTGTTCTACTTTGGCCTGGTTTAATTGAATTATCAGTAGACAATTGCAGGTCGGGGAATTTACCCCTAGTATTTTCTTCTACTATAGCACTTGCTTCCTGCATGATATCTACTGCTTCT
>JBPCNB010000600.1:0-1791 GCA_051001675.1 Nitrososphaeraceae archaeon
GGACATCTTCTCTCTAGCCTTATTGTTAATCGCTCTATCTCTTCTTTATCCAGTAAGAGCAAAGATAGGACGGTATAGCATAATCACTTCATATATTGCTGCATCAATCGCTGTGTCTCTAGATAAAATGGTTGGAGCCCTCTTTGTGGCCTCATTGATGACTTATGCCTTTGCTATCAGAGTTAGATACACGACCTACTTATCTTTGGTAGTAGCTGTAGTTTTTGCTACCATGATAGCATCAGACTTTGGAAGCTTACAACAATTTTTCCAAACGTCTGTCAGTGAAGCAAGGTCCAATCCGTCAAATATACATTTAGGGGACTATAATCCGAAAAACCTTTTAATTCTTTTAGTTCTTGTGAACGGTTCTCTCTTAATTCCCGCTGGATTTGGTTTTGTGGTCTCAAACAACCGTTTACTAAAGATTGCCGTGGTAATCACCGTTATGGGGTCTTTTTCTTGGTTAATTTTTCCAGATAGTCAATCTTTAGCGGCAGATCGGTGGATTTTTTTATTTGGGATTTTTTTATCTATTTTTGCAGGGTATGGAATTATCAAGTATTCGCAGACCAAAATACGTTCGAACTGCAGGACACACGTCCTGTGTCTTGTATTAGGGTTATCTATTACCTTAGGATTGTTATACGAGACTATGCCCTATCAATTTGGAATGGTATTAGAAAAAGTTCTAGGTCAGACCGTCGAGCCATTTGGTCCCGCCAGCATGCAATTCAATTCTATTCCAGTTGAGGATAACGGTGAATTGCTAAAAACAATAACATGGATAAATGAAAATACACCAAAAAATGCAACACTAATGGGAGAAAAACATTGGAGAGGATGGATGGAAATAAAATTGCAACACGCCAGGTCATTTATCTTTTTTTCTAGCCAACTTGCAGCCTTACAATATATTCAGGATTGTGAATTAGAATATTGCTATCTTCTAATCCGTTCATCTGATTCATTAGATCACATGATTGGACAGGAAACTATTGATCAAGTATATAAGAGCAAATTGTTCAAAATTTTTAAGATTGGGAGGCCTAAAAGTTAAGTGGACAGATATACTTCATTCGTTATGAGTAATCATTCATTTGGTAAGTGATTAAGACATGCAATGGACAAAACCAGTTAAGCCAGACTTTCACCAAATATCAAGCCCCCGAAACATATTTCCTTCTTTAAGGATGCTTCCGTTTAAGAAAAAAAATCACCGGTGAAACCACTAGTCGAACACGGAAATAATATGCGAATCCTCCACATCTGGGACCAAGCAGGGGTTGCTTGCATTCTTGCCAAGTACCAATCACGTCAGGGTCACTTGGCTTCCGTGCTACGAATAAAAGGTCAAGACAAATATGGGATAAGTAGATGCTATGAAGAATTCGGCATTGACTCCTCCCAGGAAGACTGCATTCAAAGAAGTCTAAAGGAAGCAGAAGCTGCACAATTGATTCATATCCACAGTAGGCTTGACGTCTTGTTCCCGCTTCGTGAAAAGTTTGGCAGATCAAAAAAGATTATCCTTCATTACCATGGAACCGATATTCGAGGCCTAGTCTCGTCCAAAAAAAACAGTCCCAAACCACGTAGCCAGATTAACCGCATTTCTAATATTATTCCTCAGTCAAAATCATTTTTGAGAAAAAAACTTTGGAGAAACAGGTCCAGCTATAAAATCCATAAGAAAGCCTTAACTACAGCAGACGCCGTCCTCGTTTCTACCCCGGATCTCTTAAGTCTCGCTGAAGGAGCAACATACCTTCCCAACCCAATAGACACAGA
>JBPCNB010000601.1:0-4018 GCA_051001675.1 Nitrososphaeraceae archaeon
AGTTTATCGGAGTTAAAAAATTCTATGTCTGTAACACCTATGGGCTGGTACCAACTGAATTCCGGATCCGAATATTTTGAACCATCAAACTGAACCAATTCGTGCTCAGTCAAATTAGTCCGCGAGAGTGGGCCCATAATTTTGTACCAACCGCTGTTAAATCCTGGTTTGACTAGGTTAATCTCATCATACTTATCCTCGCCGTTTTCAGTATCCCACAGGTTGCCGGTTAGTGGATCAAATGTAAGACCGAAGCTATTCCTGATACCATATGCCAGGTAATACTGACTATTTTTATTGGAGATATTATCGACGGAGTTAGGCACCATTAACATATCTGATATATTTTCCAAAGGGATTCTTAATATTACAGACGTGTCATTGTGTTGTTTCCCGATCGGTTTAAGATTTTGAAATGGACCAGCTACAGAAGTTAGGTCACCTATAACTGCGTAGAGATGGTTATCGGTACCCATTGTTAGTTTCCCACCATCATGATATGGTCCTGGCATTGCAGGGAGATCTATTATTAAAACGGGGTTGATAAGATCTTGCCCATTCCATTCATATCTATATATTCTATTCCTCAACGGTTCACCTTCCTTAGCTTCGGTAAAATAGAGGAATACGTAGTCAGATATTTGTTCTCTGGGATTGAATGTCGATCTTCTAATCGTATCCTTTGCCTGGTAATTTCCAAGTATAAAGTCGCTCGCTGTGGCTATTCCAAGCAAGCCACGTTCTCCGTCAGTATCTACCGGTACCGTGAGAACCGGTTGGTCGTGTAAAATGCCGTCTGAGATAAGACGAACACTTCCGGATCTTTCCAAAACAAGCATATCATTGTTGTCGATAAATGCCATACTAGTGGGGGAAGACAGATTCTCAACTACTTTATGTACTTTTAGATGTTGATTTGGAAATTCCAATGAGGGTTTTTTTCCTTGTAGATAAGAAGAGAAGGTATTGAAAATGACATAACAAATGATGAGTGCTCCTACGAGTATCAATGCACAGACCGATATTGTCAATGGCACCCCCTCCTAGTCACATGGTGCATATTTCTTCCAATAGTTTGCTAAACTAATAGTTTATTTAGTTTTTTTCATCGATTCAGCTCGATAGATTTTGACTGATACTTCAGGATTTAGTTAGCCCAATAGATTCTTGTTTGGACTTTTGTTATCCAACTCCCATCTTCTCAAAAAGGCGAGCTAAAATGGTACGCCGAGATAACCTTCATTACCGGCATGACATATAAGCGACAATTATATTTCTCTATTTATCACAGATATAGTACAGGATTGCTTCTTTATAGCAATTAGTAGTGGGCTCGTAGCGCAGACTGGATTTATTAATGATAAATACACGGCGTAGAATGGATAGCGCGGACGCCTCCTAAGCGTCAGGTCGAGGGTTCAAATCCCTCCGAGCCCGCTCCGATATAAGTGCTTTTTAGTGGGTTTCAAGCAAAATATGGTGAAATAGAAAAGATTGGACAACCAAGAAACAATAGAGTCTGAGCAACTGGACCCTTGGTCGTTGTTTATGTATGCTATGAAAGCACCCATGACAAAAGACAGATACAAGACCAGAGTAGCCAAGTTCTTTGATTCTATTGGGTTAGATAAGGAAGGTAAGGCAGTAGAAGGAAAGGCTAGAATCTTCGCTAATCGTGGAAAGGACGACGTCGATTGGGCTTTTAATAACGTCTTAAAGTTCATACATTTTCAAAAGGAACGTGTAGACAGGAAAGAGATATCAGGTGCTACCGTGCGAAACTATGCGAAGAGCATTAAGCTATTCTGTGAAATGTCAGACATACCTATACCCTGGAAGAAGATAACGCGCGGACTCCCGAGAGGTAAAAAATATGCGGATGATAGAATTCCCACACTTGAAGAAATTAGAAAACTAGTCGAATATCCTGACAGAAGGATTAAGCTATTGTGTATACTATGGCATCATCTGGCATACGGGTAGGAGCGTGGGACTATTTGCAATGGGGGCACATAAGACCCATCGAAAGGAATGGTAGTGTTATAGCGGCGAAAATGATTGTTTATGCCTGGTGAGGATGAAGAATACTTTACTTTCATATCTTCGGAAGCCTGGCAGGCAATTAAAGATTGGATCGAATACAGGGAGAAATCTGGTGAAATAATAAAAGAAGATAGTTGGGTTATGCGTGATTTATGGGATACGAGGGTAGCACAAGGAAGAGGAGCCGCCAGCCTGCCAAAGAAACTATCTTATCTGGGAGTTAAGAGATTGGTCGAAAGGGCTATCTGGGCTCAAGGTCTTAGGAGAAAGTTGGAACCTGGAAAAAAGAGGCATCCTTTTCAAGCAAACCACTCACTAAGAAAGTGGTTTAAAACTCGCTGCGAGATTGCTGGAATGAAGCCAATCAACGTGGAGAAACTAATGAACCATTCTATAGGCATTTCTGATTCCTACTACAGAGCTACAGAGAAAGAATTGCTAGATGATTATTGTAGGGTAGTTGAGCTGTTACTAATAAATGATGAAAAGATGACACTACAGAAGCAGGTAACAGAACTGACAGAGAAGAGTAAGGAGGAGAATTATGTTATCAAAGGCAGGTTATCGGAAAAAGAAGAAGAAATCCAATCAATAAGAGAAAAATATGACGAAGATATTGCTTTACTAAAAGATGTAATATATGATATGCAGCAATGCGAGTGGATAGCAGAAGACGCTACTACGAGCGGCATATTCTAAATGACACTTCTATTTCTTTAAAAGCCAATATAGAACGATGATCTAATACGGGAAATAAACAAGAAGATAAACTCAACTTAATAGATAGCAGTAATAGAGGATTCATGGAAGGGACAACTAGCAAAACCCTTGGTATGGTTTTGTGCTTTCCCCTAAGGGAAGGGAGTACTTATCACATATGTCTATAGCTCATGGCGTGGTAGGTGTAGGGGAAGAACATGAATCAAAATGTTAACAATAGTCATAGTAGTAGGAGAGTCCCCTCTACATCATATGGATAGATGACTACAAGTTCACATAAGTAGAGTGCAAAACTTATTCCAAGTACTTTTTTTAGTTGGTATATTATAGGTCTATTCTAGACTCAGTTACAGCCGTACAGTAAATAATAATGAAAGGCACTAGAATAAATCACCCTATCTTCTCTAGCGTTATCCTTCCCAATTCAGATATAATCTAACCTTTAGGTATACGTAACATGAATAATAAAATGTTAACAATCGCAGCGTTAGCTGCCGTTTTGGTTGCTGGAGTATTTGCAACAACACCAATGGCAGCATATGCTGATGGAGACTATGACGATGATGGTAAGGACAACGGAGACTACAGTGGAACTGAGACGGAGCAAGAAATAAAGCAAAAGAACGTTGGAAGCGATGCATCAACTAACGTCAACTGTGCAGAGAACGACATTGCTGGTGTCGAAGAAGTACCAACAGAACTAGAACTACAGCTCTGTGGAACAGCAGCCGTCGACCTCGGAACAGATTAGTAACAACACACTGAACTTTAAACCAACCAACCCAACTCCTTTTCCTTTTTTTGTTTTCTTCCTCGACATTAGTTAAGCCATCTAACTTATTACATACGTCTATCCTCTATTACCGCATACAGCGACTGCACTTTTTAGATATAACAATATTACACAAAAGTATTTTTTTAGGGCATATAGTCGATATGATGTCTATCCTCTATTACTGAGCATCACGCTCTGATCTAATCTAACTACAAGGTTATCAAATCTTTCGTCGTCCTGTTGTCCTAGTGGCTTTTTGAATAGGTGGGCTATACCTTCAGCTTTAAACATTTGTTCAGTTCGGTTATAATCTGGCATCTTGTTACTGTTCTATAGGATCGAAGTACTCTTAAGGTTTAGATTAATCATTGTGTAGATCCCAAACAGAGTTCCATTTTATATTCAAGTCGGGATTAGTCTCCTCCTGCCATTCGACCATTCTGTGACGATGATTTAGGCATACATAATACTTAGTCTCTC
>JBPCNB010000602.1:0-4888 GCA_051001675.1 Nitrososphaeraceae archaeon
GTACAATGACAGGATAAGCAAGCCAATCAATCTTGGCTGTCAGTTCCTTCGTCCCGTTGGCTATTTCATGGTACTCATTAGTAGAACTTATGACCAGCTTGTATATCGTTTCCAGGTACAGTTTTGATTAAACTGAAACTGTTATTCGTTGAGCCGTTTGGTTTGGTCTTCTGGAACCACTTGACATCATTCTAATCAACGCAAAGTCCTCAGTCTGTTGTTTCCTCTTGTTTTTCGAGTTGTATTTCCTGTAAAGATAATTTGTCCTTCCGCTCTTGATCTAGTTATTGCATTTAAAGTGGTTTGGATTAATAGAAATCTAGTTGTTTCTGGATAGCTCTCCCTAACTTTATCGTCATTTATTGCTAAGGCAATCCAAGTACAAGACTGGAATAATATTGTGAATACCAGTATTACTATCGATAATCATATCGTTATGAGTGGCTCCGATGGCAACTCGAAATGAAATGCTTTAGCCAATTCAATACTTACTTGATTTGGCAGTTGGAAAGGAAGGAAAAATTTAATCAAAAGAAAAGATGATGAAAAGAAACCACATGCGGTCTTCTATTTCAGAAGTGCCATTTGATTGTAGAGGTCTTATGCAATTTCAAATACTACCTCAGCAACTAAATCTCCAGCCGTAGCAGGCAGCCATGCTCCGCTCACTATAGCTTGGATTGTATTCTTCATTGCGATAAACATGTTGCTTAAGTCCTTAGCATTTCTAAATAGAAGAGTTCTTGTGGTAACGCTGCTAGGTAGTGGTAGCTTTCCTGATAGTACTTTTTGCAAGATCTAACCGGAGGAGACTAGGAGGAAATTCCACAATAATAACGAAACTTTGATCTCTTTTGCTTTAGGGCTGGCACTATGGCTTATTGCAGAAGGTTCTTGGGCCAATTATCTGCTAGAGTTGAAAATAGACATTCCATTCCTGTTGCTGGCTGTCGCGCTTTGGTTATGGATTTCATATATATCTAAGATTCTTATTTCGGTTAGGAAAAGAGTTAAACCGATCTAATTAAAATGTGTTAATTCGATACCTGCAGCCGGATTTACTTTTTGCTTGGCAATTGGAATAAGTATGGATTATTCACTGCTATCAATGTTCCAACAACAATAGGCCTTTGGGAATCTGTTACTCTTGCATATCCTATTTTGGATGGGATATTCAATCTATTATTAGGAAGTTAAGAGAAGGAGGAAGCCTAGCATTTACCTATTTGATAAATGGCATCATGTGTGTTGGTCAGCCGACTCTACCCTAGAAAATATACACCCTTTTTTGTAATTCGTCTTCTTGTTGTGTGGTTAACTGGTTGTCGATCAGATTCCTGTTAACGATACCAACGACGACTAATTTAGAATATATTTGAGTTAAAATAAATAAAAAAATAAATAAAAATTAGAAATTAATCACGGTTAGCTAAAAAATAAAAATAGAATTAGAACGGAAATAAATTAGAATTAAATCAAAAATAAATTCAATTATATATTTTAATTAAATTAAATCTAAATTAAATTAAATAATTAATTCAGATAAATTAAATCGCGCCATCTAAATCGCCCAATTTCGTAATTCGTCCTTTATTTTTTTGAGGCCTTAATACCTAAAGGGTATTTTTCTTCGTTAACTGACATGTGCGGAAGGGGTAAATATCGTTAGTTTTTAAGGGTTAAAACGAAAAATGCAAAAAATTGATGTCAGGCCTACCCTCTGGTTATGGGTCAATTGTTTTCGAAAACACAGGTTTAGAATTTTTCTGCCGCCTAACTTCCCAATGGATAAATCCTGATCTTTTAAAAGACTTTTAGAAATATTGGTAACTAGAGAATATTTATGTTTCGATCAGTCATAAGAGGGTAGTAGTTCTCTTCGTTCTAGACGTTGACTATATTTGCAATAGTATTTAAGTCATCATCGTAGTCTCTGCAATATGGTCATTGGCGTTGTTCAGAATATTCGTTTATAGCGCTGCAGCTGCTTTTCTCTCTTAGTCCAACCTCTAAATCTAATCATACTCGTTATGGGGCTTCAAGCAATCAATCATTTCAGGACCATATAGCTTCGTGTAAGTTGTGTTAGACAATATACACAGAGAGAACTGCGAATGAACGCAAAGGACTTAGACTTAATGGAGGCCAAAGTTATAGTTAGAGTTTTCCAAATGCTGATCTCGACTTGACAGCATTGATCTAGGTTGTTTCAGAATCTAATGTGAACTCTATCTAGCCAATTGAATGGAATGTAAATGGGGCATTAAGTATAATAGGTATTTTTTTCTTTGGAAGTAATTTGATTTTTTGTCTGTTTATTATTCTATCCTTTATATCTGTCTAGTAGAAAAGCAGTGGATGATGATAAATTGTATGAGGGTAAATTATTAGTTACTAATTATGCAATGGCGATTAAATTGCCTACATGTATTTCAACTTTTATTATTGCAATGATTTCTTTGTCTTCGTCAACTATCTATGCTCAGACGGCAACCCCAATTACAAATACTACTTCAGTACAAAACCCTGAGGTGATAATCACCTATCCTAATGCTAACCAGACATTACCAACCGGTACCTTGACAATATATGGAAAATCCTCAGATAAGGCTGCAACAGATTGCTTGTATCATCACTTTTAAATGAAGAAAGTCCATATCAAAACGCTACAGGTACAGGTTCGGCAGGAAAAGACGATTACTCTAAATGGACATTTACATTTGATCCTTATTATACAATTATAAATGAAGGATTAAACGAAATAGTTTCAAGAATTATTTGCTTCCAAGACGATGGTACTAATCGGACTGCATTCAATAGCATAAACGTAACAGGAGCTCAGCCTGAAGATAGTGAGTAACCGAATTCAAGGATAATAGTATTCATTCTTGTATTACTGTTCTTCCTCTCTTCTTCGGGCCAACTTTTTCTTTGTGCCTGTAGGTAATGCCTATTCGATGTGTGTTTGTGTTAGAGTACATGGCAAATTAATTTCAACCTTCGATCCAATAATTGATATTACTTTGCGTTTGTATAGTTATCCAAAAATCAACTAGACTTTTTAAATCCTGAACGATACTTCGCTACAAAGCATATAACTCCTTAACTGTATCGTTTTTTTCCCGTCCTCTAATTGACTTCAGAATGGGTTTAATGACATATTTCTTTAACAGGAATATTTTTAATGGTGAGAGAAGCAGAATGTTTCCTAATTTATTTCTAAATCTACTACCTGGTGTTAATACATCACTTTGTAATGATAATCTCTTCCTAGTTTCAACGATCCTTTAGTTCAATACATAATCATTTGAGACTTATTCCAAAACCTTTGAGTCCTAGATGAATACTATAGATTCATAAGGCGAAGTGCAAAAGGATAAAAATTACCAGACATTATGTCTAAAACTATAGATGAAGACTAAGATAAAATTTTTTGAATAGACTTGAATTCTATTATAACCAGGGTAAGACATATAGAGTGATTAGAAAGGATGCCAAAACTCCTGGGAACGATAATAGATTGTTTAACTGCATTAAATTTATAGAGAAGCATAGTGATGATCAGAACTATATTATAATGATGTCAACATACACGCTGCACTTTGCTTTTCTACTTATAATAGCAGTTATATTATTTATCACATTTACTTCCTCTTTTTTATATCCCAGTGTTGCTTTTCATACACCGAGTACTTCTAATGTTACCATACATACAGAGGAAATGGAAGCAGAAACAACAGCAACATCACAACCGCAATCATCTAACATCACAAACAGCACTCCCTCAATTTCTATCGAGACGGCAAAGGAGATTTACAACCATACAAACCAGGCACTTCAAGCATTAAGAGAGGGCAATACTTCAGAAATACTAAGTCAGTTAAACGGTGCTAATCAAAAGTTATCATCGATCATATTTGTCAACGGATCAGGACAACAGGAACAAGAACAAAATACAACAGAAGTGCCCGCAGCAGCGGGTGATACAACTGCCATCGGTAATGCTGCGACCGACTCGAGTCCAGAAAGTGCATCAGGTGACACGGCACGAGATCGCGAGGAACTAGAAATAGAGAGTGAAATAAGGGAAAATTCTCGCGAGAGAAACGAAGCAGTCCCAAATGACCCGTGATGTGATGGATATGAATGATTCCTTTACAATAACCGCTTTTGCGATGCTACTCAAACAAGTGGTACGATAGACAGACAAACATACTTAACCTAGCAAGAAGTTTATTAGATACTTTTGTGATGCACTCTTTATATTGTCTAGGCGGGAAAGACAGTACACTGTTGAAAAGCAAATTAACTACAACTGAATGGTTATTTACACTACTATTGGTGATGACTGTATCGTACATACTATTTAGTACAACCGTCACAGGTGAACTATTATCTGCGGCCACTAATACCGCTTGGGCTGATCATGGTAATAATCATTTTGATCCAGAATATAATGATCTCGAGAGAGACAAAGATGCTGTTCAGGAACTATATGGATTAAATATTATACGAGGTGAGGGTATGATAGAAGGTACCAATAGTGACGACTTCATAGTAGGTAGTCTTTCAGCAGACAGTGTAATAGCAAGAGACGGTAATGACGAAATACAAACATTTCTGGACATCGATCAAGTATATGGTGGAGACGGTGACGATACAATTCAAGGCGGTATAGACGGTGATCAGCTTTTTGGCCAAAATGGAGAAGACAACATAGTCGGAGGAACAGAGGACGATCTAGTAGTTGGTGGGCCTGGAGACGATCACCTATTCGGCGGGCCTGGCGATGATCAATTAAAAGGTAATAGTGGTGCAGATTTCTTCGATTGTGGAGACGACGTAGATGAAGTTAAGGATTATAATCCAGCACAGGGAGATATTATAG
>JBPCNB010000603.1:0-1167 GCA_051001675.1 Nitrososphaeraceae archaeon
ATCCCAATGCTTGTATGGAAAGCCTTCTAAATAATCTTCAATCAGGAAACCTTGACCTAAACGCATTTCAAGATGGCATAGAAAAGTGCTTCGGGCTAAGTCTTAATGACCATGGCAAGAACAATACCCCCATAGTTCCACAGCCTCCTGCATCAAGCAATCTGCAAATTGTGTAGGGTCAACCGCGATGATGGAGACGAGGAGAGAAATTATGACGGATACTAATAATATCTCCTCGCAGACGAAGAAATATCAAGCACTGTAATTGAGATGAATCGACATTTAGTAATATTTTCTATGAAGGTATTGTTTATCCTGACATGCTCGCTACGCCGGAGATATCATCTTCAAGAATATGCCATATCACGTCTTGAAGTTAGTCACGTACTTGGGATCGTTCCCGTTTTAGACTTCGTTGGTACAAATAAGTAGAAAAACAGTACTAAGATTTAGAAGAACGATCACGGCTATACCTTAAGCATCATTTTCGGTGGTCTAAGCGAGTCAGTACATTTTCCTTATTGTCTCGAGCATCCAAGGATTTTGATCATGATCCGACCCTTTTCAGCTTCGAACCACATTTTGGACATTCGATTTGTTTGTGTTCCGTGCCGCAGATCATGCAATAGTATTTCAATGAGTTGTCGCCAGGCGCTCGAGATGTTGAACCAGACGTCCCTCCTAGTCCACCTCTCATTCCCATTTTTCCCGTCATTCTATTTCTCATAAAGTAACCTAGCACTATGAATACGCCCACTATAGCTACTATCGATATGGGAAATGGTAATAACCTGGAGATTGCAAGACTTATCCCTATTGAAATTACGATCCAGATCAGCTGATTGAAGGCGAATTGTTTATTGTTGTTCGAACTCATATTATTTCATGATCTAACTTTGACGTAAAGATATACAGCTAAGCTATTCCTTTGCTCTCATATAAATTTGTGTATAGTTTAATATCCAAACATGCAACGAGAGTAAAAAGATCAAATGTTTTTTTGTTTTTTAACTCACCCACGATGAAAGGAAAGGTAAAAAATGATTATTGATTTGCAGTGCGAGAAAAAATTCATAAATTTTCATGGAGTATGGTTGTGATCAATTGACTAATAAAGCATTATTTCATACAGCTGCCTCATCTACGTTTAGAGCTGGTGTATTACAT
>JBPCNB010000604.1:0-5247 GCA_051001675.1 Nitrososphaeraceae archaeon
ACTTGGAGGAGGCCTCTCCTATTTCTTTCATTTTCTACTTCAGACATTCATACATTAGTCTTCCAATATATAGTAAGGTTTAGAATAACAGTTTATTAACTAAATGAGGGTTCCTTTTCACTCGATGTTTTTTAGCGACCTATATTTTGTACTCCTGAAGTCTTAGACTCATCAAGCTCCCAGATGTACGTCAAATAGAAGACTAATCTGTCATTTAGCTCAGGAACCATGATCTTATAAAAATAATAAAAATGATATAATGATAATAGCTTCTTACCCTATTCTCCTGAAGTCAAATATATCCACTAGTCTTTATATTGATGGTCTAGCCATTGTGATATTTCTGTCATATTCTACGGGAGACTTGTCAATACTCCTTATTGTTGCTGCCGCACTAGGAATAGTTTCAGTTACTGCAAATCCTGCTTACGGTCAACATTCGGATATTAGAACAAGCCTGATTCCATCTGCTAATAATGCTACTAGCCAGCATCAGATATCTGATGGAGGTCAACAACTCATTGCAATCCCAAGTTTATCTAGTAACGACCTTGATCCAGGTATACAACAATCTGGAGTAAAGGATAATGACAGAGAACAACGCCAAGGACTAGAGCCAGCTGTTGAACAAACAATGGTAGATATCATTGAAGAACGGAGGGAGCAAGAAGGGGATAAGATTATTAGAAATTTACCAACACAAAGAGAAACAATACAACAACAGGGCGAAGAGGGAAAATTAAAGGAAATCCAGGCACAACAAGAAGAGGATGAACAGATAAGAGAAAAGTTAGAAGATGCTGAAGTAAAAACCGACGAGACTATTGAAGATGAGCTTCATCAGAATGGCTATAATGATGGAGAGAAAAAAAGAGAAGATAGCTCAGATGTCAAAAATAATGGCGTTACAATAATCAAGTTACCATTTCCTTGACTGCAGTAAACCATTCAAACCTAAGCATGATATGTAATAAAATAATTACGAATAACCAAAACAACACTCTATAGCGTATCCTCAAGAAACTAGATATCCCACCATGAGTCATTGAAGCGAAAGAAAGAAGAACGGAACTGTTTAAATGAAAGAAATAGTGTATTTACATACCTGCAAAATGGTGGCCCGGGTTTCTGTTCCGTTCACCGAAGGCTATTATTGTGGCAGAGGGGAAAGGCCAAACACGGAACTGGCCGATAATAGCTCCTCTGCCGGCAGGGAAAACGTATGGCAAGTATGAAGTCCAAGATATAGATAATTAACTTTGTGAAGCCAGTCAGCAGTTAAGTGTGATAAAAGAAATCCAAAAGTTTTTTATTGGTGATTTCTGTTTGAAAGTCTCTTTTGACTCGACTTTTGGACATTGGTATAGATCATATCAGTAAAATCATTATGCAAATGGTAGAACTCTCTGAGAGGTCAGTTTTCACAGCAATAGACTCGTATGAAAAGGGTTTAAAGGTAAAAGAGCAAATCTTCGAATGGTCAGAAAGATTACGAGAATTACAAGAAGAAGTGGCAGATCTGGCAATAGAGCTAATTGCACGTTATCAACCAGTAGCTACGGACCTAAGATTTATCCGATCTTGTATGGAAATAGCTTATGGTTTCTTTAGATTTGGGAGATATTCTTATGATATAGTGGAGGTTCTCGAAGGTATGGGTTCTGTAGCTGATTGTGATAAATCAGCAGTTTTGGAAATGGCAATGATCACAAGAGAGATGATACTTTTAAGCGTAAAATCATTGCAGTCCAGAGATAAAGACGCTGCAGGACAACTCTATAAAATGGATGATAAAGTTGACGGACTATACAGAAAATACCTTCATGATGCTATCTATCCCCAAACTAATTTAAAACTAAAACAAATTTCAGAACCGAGATGTTATGTTTCTGCTTTATTAATATTGAGGTACTTGGAGCGAATTTCAGATCATGCCTGTTATGTAGGAGACTCAGTTTACTATATCGTTACAGGAACCTCAAGACCGAGACGATAATTGCAAATAAGAAGATTATAAACAGCATTTTTGACTAGCCTACAACTGTAGGAGATTGACCTCTTCTTGACTTATTCCCTAGCCATGATCTGGTTTATCTGATCTTGTAGTAGACAAGAGGAAGAATTCTGCAATAATCTTCGAGAGTGGTTGGAGGTATACTAACTGATATTAAGATTGGGCCAGATGGATCTTCAGTTGTGTTGTCAAACCAGGAAGACATAAATTCTATGAGATCTCTGTCCAACACCATCATCCGATATAAAATCATAGACCAGGAACTTGATAAGATAGCTAATTGACAGGTTCTTTCTCTCCTTGTCTTATTTTCTGCCGCTAAAGAGATGGAAGCATATGATTTCTTTCAGCTAATGACATTAAAATGTGTTGAAGCAATAAAACGAAGTGAAGGTAGGGTTAACTCTGCTGTCAAGGCTGATTTTCCCAAAAAGCATTTCTGGATACTCTCCATTTGGAAAGATCAGGATTCTCTCAAGCGTTTTATAACGGCAGGGCCTCAAGCGACTGCTGTTAAAAAGTTAAAGTTCAAAGAAGGGGCTGGAAAGGGATCTGCTTTTGTCGAATGGACTAGCAGAAGACGTACAATTGACTGGACGGAGGCTATGAAAAAACTTCAAACCCTACTTTTACTACAAGAAAGAATGAAATAGAAGAAGAAATAAAAATAGAAGTGGACTTGAACGCCGCAAGATTGGTCCCTAAACCGACGACTGCAAAATCTGCTGCTGGAGATGTACGTCATGATTCTATCGAGGATCGCTGAAGGTGTGTGCGAAGGCTCTACAGTTATTCAGCTAATAAATCATTACCCTAGTATACCAGTATGATACGAAAGTTCTGTTGTCTCATACTGATAATGTCAATTGCCGTAATGGATAGATATAAAATATGATTGTGATCTACTGACTTATCCTACTTTCTTTTCTATTTTGACATGCAAAATCTTGAAGGTTTAAAACCAATCTACAGTAAGAAAATCTCTAATGCTACATTGTCATAATACCGGAATGTTGATTTCATATAGTATAGGTTGAGGGAGATCCGTTTTATCATTATCCATTGTAGTTACTTCGATAACTGCTTTGTATGTACCCCGCTGAGAGAAAATTTCACCTCCTCTAATTGTTATCGGGTTTTCAGGATCTGCTATCCAGGCGTTAGTCAACATATCTAAGTTAGCTCCAATTGTATAAGTGGAACTCGAGGTTGATTTAATCGTGTCCTTGAATGATAAATTTACGTTTCCCTCATGACTGTGAAAAAATTCTGAGAGAAGACGTTTTCCATCCTTAGAGATGTCCGTGCGGAAAGTGACGTGATTTACGTTCTTTTTTACTGTTTCGTCCGCGAAACTGATCTTGATCTCTACATCCTGACCTATCTTTATAGGGTTTGGTTGGGTTTCAAAGTTTAATGCAATTTTTCTGTCACCAATATTGGCTGCAGGCGGTGGTGCTCCGTGGTGTTGACCCGAAACTGCGGGTGCCAGATCTAGTGGTAGGACGAGAGAAAAAACCGTTACAAAGAAAAATGCGCAAATTATTCTGCAGACAAAATTATCTGACCCGTAGATAATCCAAAACACGACTAAATAGGGACAAATTTTCTTATTTAACCTTTGCACTAAGGGGTAAAAAGGTAACTATAGAAATTGAATGAGTACCAAGTGAATGTGGCAGCTAAAACTTAATACTTTTTCAAAATTAAGTCTCCAAAATAATTTTGTGAACTGCATTCTCCCAACCATTAGGACCTATTCCATTTATCTTTATGAGATTATTGTTCTTGTTACTGTTACTGATGTTACTGCTATCGACATTCTCCAGCATTTTTATTTCATAATCCAACCAAGACCTATCTGGCTTCTGAACAAGTATCGGCACATCCATTAGATTTAACATTGAAACATCGTTTGTGCTATCTCCTATTCCAAAAAATGTCACATCATCATGATATTTGTTTTTGAATAAGTTTCTTAGAATTTCAACTGCCTTGCCCTTGTCATTCCCAATTGTCACGTCAAAAAAACGTCCACCATGGATTACTCTCATACCTTCGTCCTTAGCATATTTTATTAACCTTGCAACATCCTTTCTTTCTATTTGTAAAATGGTTTCGCCATACCTCCTGTCAGCCATTCTTTTTGCTTGTTCTAGGGGCATAAATGCTATATTACTAAGTTCTTCGACTGAAACATCTGCAACACCCTTAAAATTGATCGTATATTTTTTTCGAATAGCCGAGAGTTTTGCTATTATATTGTCTACAGGTTTACCGAGTTCTATTACTGTGACCGTAGTCAATGTTAATGGAGTTTTGGTTCTTCCATCGTCATGTTTGGATTCTGCCTCATCTATTATTCTCATATCCTTTCTTATTATCTGGTTTCCATTTCTTACCTTTTTTACTCGTTCTTCGGCTTGTCTTGAGGAATATTGAATATCTTTTAAAGCAGAGCCAACAAAATAACCTTTAGGAATAACTATCGCTCCACCATTTTCTACTATAAATGGATCAAATAAACCTAAATCTTCTCTAATCTTGTTTTGCTCTAGCCATGTTTTCGCAGAGGCAAGTATGAGAGGAATATTCTTCTCTTTCAGCGAGCTAATCAGCCCTTTAGTATTCTTACCATACTCTGCAGTATTTATATCAATCAAAGTACCGTCTATGTCGGTAAATACGACTTTATTCAATCGGCTTACCAGAATTATATTTCATATCATAATTAATCTTATTGCGAACCATTATATTGTATATCGACTTTAGAAGAAGTAACTTTGATATAATATTAAGGAGCATATGGCATAGTTTCTTGACTACTCCAAATTCCTTTAACAGTTTCAACCCTAAATGATTTTGATATTACACACGGTATTGTATTACATCTGGGTCTATTCCTAATCATTAATACATTTCTATCATAGGTATATTCATAATTTAATTAGAGGATTTTCAGGTATCATTTTCTTGGAAAACTAACCATAGATAAAAAAGTGGGTTTGATCGTAAACAAAAGATGGCATCAACGATTTTGACCATCATATTTATTCCGATAGCAGCATATACTAGGAATATCTTGTTCTGACTACAGATGGGAACAATTACATATGCAACCAGAGGAGGAAGCAGAAGATTATATATTTTCATGTCGAAGCGCAGCTTAAAAGGAGATTGATAAGACATATTACAGTAGCATTTCACAACTTCAAACGAGCAAGATGAAAAAG
>JBPCNB010000605.1:0-3135 GCA_051001675.1 Nitrososphaeraceae archaeon
ATCTGGTATTTTGTATCCAGCATACTTACGGAGTTTGCAGCTCTTACAGGGACGCTTCCGGATTTTCAGCCCGTGTACACCTCTTTTATCATGTTGGGTTAGTTTCTCCGGACACTGTTATTCTTGCTAACCTTACGATTGAATTTATTGTTTTTGAAAGCCTGTCCTGATTTTTTACCGCTCCAACGCTTTCTTTATTGAACGCATGACTTTTTGGGCCAGAACGGCTTAGTACCGTATCCGAAACTGGACCTTGAATGTTTTTATCGATACGATGTGCTTGACATAACCCATCATAATTGGTAAATATCCTGGATTCAACTATTTCAAGATCTCCAGAGATCCCGCTCTTTAATATCAATCCTTCACATTTTCATGAATTGGATTTCATTTTAGAAAAAGTAAAATGAATATTTTTACGGCTGTCAAGAATTCCCATCCAGAATTGCATAGCCATTAATATGATTAGGACGCAGGACTGCCATTTCAGTTGACACATAGATTGTACGTTTCGTACTATCCACAGATATCCTCAACGATTCTCTGATGTGCTTGTTTGCTCTGAACTTGGCATTGAATAGATCCATAAGGATATCGAATATCGAATTATGTTAGGGAATATCAGGCGTAGGAATCCATCTGTATTGTTTGCCGTAAGCAGGCAGCAAGATTAGTACTTTTTATGATCGTATTCTATGTGATTAGCCCCCAGGATAGAAATCCCACCTAATACCCCTAAAGATCTACAATGTTTCAATACTGCATCATCGCCAATAAGAATTCAAAATTCGTTCAGCTTCCAATTACTTATCATTGATGACGTCGAAAATTAATTTGGTTGATACGAAGAGTAACGTCACTGAAAGAAAAATTCGTAATAATCGCTCTCTTAAGTAAGCTGAAAGTTCGGCCCCTATTGCACCACCTGCAAAAGCCCCGCTAGCCAAAGTTAGAGCATACACGTAATGAGGATGACCGAGCATGATATGAATAGATAGCCCTGTTACAGCACTGATCATGATAATAAATTGGGAAGCAGGCGCTGCTTCGTACATTTTCATACGCATCAATATTAGTAATATGGGAACAAAAATTATTCCGCCGCCAACTCCAAATAAACTTGACACTACTCCTGCAGCAAATGCACAACAATATAACAGTGGATAGGGGTTACGTCGAGGTTTTTTTTCCGCTATACTGTGTTTCATTCGACTACTAAATAAAATGTAGCCTACTGCAATAATCAATACAATAGAAAAGAATAATTTGAAATAGTCTACAGAAATCACGGTTGAAAGATAAGCACCTAGTACTGCACCCGGTATCGACAGGGCTGCCAACTTGGATGCAATAGCATATTTTATTCTTCTTTGCCGCGCATATGATGTTGCAGATGAAATACTAGTAAATGCTATGGCTACTAGACTGGTGCTCGCGACCTGAGTTGGGGGGAGACCCATGAGAGTCAAGATGGGAGTGAAAATTATCCCGCCTCCTACTCCAATTATCGAACCAGTTACTCCTCCTCCAATACCTATAGCGACCAACATCACGATGTAGGTTATGTCAAACATACGCGTGCCAGTATTATCAAGGAAACAATTAACATATTAAACTGTGTGATGGCTTTGACATGTCAAATTATGAATCCAAATTAACCCTATCAGACGATCGAATACACGAAGAAGGCAAGTAGACACAACTTTAGACCTGTCAGAAATGATGCGCTGCTGCTTTTATATATTCCATGAAGTTTCATCTTGTCGTCATAGGATGGCAATTGACACCGGTGATACCACTTGGATGCTTATTTCCACAGGCTTAGTAATGCTTATGACACCAGCTTTGGGTTTCTTTGAGGCTGGCCTAATTCGAAGCAAGAACACGCTTTCTGTCATAGTTCAAACGTTTGCCGGAATTGCAATCCTTTCAACATTGTGGTTTATTCTTGGATTTTCATTGGTTTTTGCCCCATCTCAGGGAGGAATTATCGGTGGCTATCATTGGCTATTTTTTAATGAAGTCCCAATGAACGAGTCATTAGACTATGCGCCTACGATTCCCGGCGTGAGTTTCGCGTCCTTCCAAATGATGTTTGCAGTTATTACACCACTTCTTATTACGGGGGCTTTTGCGGAAAGAATGAAATGGTCCTCATTTTTCATATTTATTATAGCTTGGAGCATTTTCATCTATTATCCACTAGCGCATTGGATATGGGGACGGGGCTGGTTGGCAGATCTTGGAGTTTTTGATTTTGCTGGAGGAATTGTAATTCATACTAGTGCGGGGTTAGGCGCGTTAGCAGCCGCGTTAGTACTGGGGCGCAGGAGAAACTTTGGGCCAGATATTATGGTACCGCACAATATACCCCTTGCCGTTTTGGGAGCATCCTTGTTGTGGGTAGGATGGTTTGGATTCAATGCCGGCAGTGCCTTAGCCTCTGGAGCGCTTGCAGCTAATACTCTTCTAGTAACCCATATTGCTTCTGCAACATCTGCCATAGTATGGATTTTACTTTCATGGAAAAGAGCTGGAAAACCGTCTACGACAGCAGCTATTAATGGTGCCGTTGCGGGTCTAGCTGGTGTCACCCCCGCGTCGGGATTCATAACGGCACAAAGTTCATTCTTTTTGGGAATTGTATTAGGTTTTGCGTCATATTATGGCATATTATTGCTAAAAGAGCGTTTGAAAATAGATGATGCTTTGGATGTAAGTTCTGTTCATGGTTTAACTGGTATAATAGGTTCAATCGCGATAGGCTTAATCGCCACTTCAGTTGTCAACCCTTCAGGACCTGATGGCCTATTGTCTGGTAATGCTATGCAACTAGCAATTCAAGCTCTTGGAGTAGCCGTGGCTGCTATACTTGGATTTGTTGGAACTACGGTCATCATGAAGATTATTGATAAGACAATAGGTCTAAAAGTTCAAAGCGAAGAGGAAGAAATTGGTCTCGATATAACACAGCATGCGGAGAGGGCGTACGTAGATTAGATAGAGTTCCAAAGGATTTTTCTGTCCAGATGAATCGACATATATTAATTATTCTTTTCATCAGAACCATCACAATATGAAAAACCTGGATTTGAAAGTACGACCTGAACGTGTTCGGGAATTAAACGAAATACT
>JBPCNB010000606.1:0-5255 GCA_051001675.1 Nitrososphaeraceae archaeon
AAAATTCCCACGGAAGAAAGTCAAATGTAGGCAACGATGATAGCAAGTTCCGTCGTAAATTATGGATGGATGGATGGATGGATGGATCAACTTGCCTATCTCAAATCGTTACCCAATTGTTATCCAAAAGGATTTCTCATTGTACATAAATTAATAAGTAGAAAAATAGTTCTTGGATTTGGTGCCGAGATATGAATAAAAACTCAGCGTTAGTAGATCCTAGGATTAAGCCCCTGCTTGATCACTTAGGATACTCTTCTCTCTATCCACCACAGGAACAGGCATTATCTAGAGGCCTTTTGGACGGAAGAAATTTGCTTGTTACAACTCCTACCGCAAGCGGAAAAACTCTTGTTGCATTGATTGCTGCCATTAACATTATAAATAAGGGCTTGAAAGTTGTTTACCTTACCCCGTTACGTGCGTTGACTACAGAAAAATTCCATGACTTTCGCGTTTTGGAAAAATTAAACCTCTTCGATAGGAAAATTAAAGTCAAGATTGCGAGTAGTGATTATAGTTCTGCGGGGCGAGAGTTGGCTGAGGCTGACGTTATTGTCTTAACCAATGAAAAAATGGATTCACTGATAAGACATCGCACCGAGTGGATCCATGAAGTTGGACTTTTTGTGGCTGATGAAGTTCATTTGACTGGGGAGCGCGAAAGAGGTCCGACTCTTGAGATGATGTTAACAAAAATCCGCAAAATGTACTCTGGGGCACAGATTCTTGCCTTGAGCGCCACCATAGCAAATTCTAGGGAAATAGCAGATTGGCTTAACTGCGATCTCATAGAAAGCAACTGGAGACCAACTAGATTAGTGGAGGGAGTCTATGAACAAGGGAATCTTCATCTCTATGATGGTAAAAAGTCAAAAGTCAGGAAATTATCCTCATTGAGCGGCGGGATATCCTCAACGGCTGCAATAGATGTTGCTATAGAGTGTATTGAAGATGGCGGACAAGCCCTTATTTTTGGGGAGACTCGAAAGCGCACGATATCATTGGCTGAAAAAGCCGCCCAAGCTATCTATAAAAGATTGGATAACTCTGCAAGGAAATCAGCTGCCGAAGTGGCCTCAGAGATTTCAGAAAAGGGCGAAGATACGCAAATCACAAAAGTTTTATCCAATTTGGTATCAAAAGGAGTTGGTTTCCATCACGCCGGCCTAGGAGTATTGACAAGAAATATAGTTGAAAAATCGTTTAAAACAGGTGTAATTAAATTACTTACAGCAACTCCGACGTTGGCCGCAGGCGTCAACCTGCCGGCAAGACGAGTCGTTCTTGCCAGTGTTTTTAGATACGACGCAGAATATGGAGGCAATATGCCAATTAGTGTCTTGGAATACAAGCAAATTTGTGGGCGTGCCGGAAGACCAAGCTATGACACTTTTGGTGAAGCGATAATTATTGCCGACTCAAGAGTCAATGCAGACGAGATTTACGATCATTATATTCTTGGGACCCCGGAACCCATACGTTCACAACTCACAAACGATCGCTCAGTAAGGATACATCTTTTGAGTACCATATCCACCTTACCAGGAATCAAGAAATCTGAAATTTATGATTTGTTTGGGAGTACATTGCTTGCTCAAAGCGAAAGGAAGGCAAACATGACATTTAGGCTTGATTCGGCCATAAATTACCTTGAAAATGAGGCTCTCATCAAATCAAAAAATGATAGGTATATTTCGACGGAATTTGGAAAACAGATTTCTTTACTCTACATAGATCCATTGACCGGCGTGGAATTTAAGAAAGCAATAGATTCAGTCGAAAATAAATCAGGAGGTAACAGGAAAAATATTGTTGGTCGTAACGATCATCAGCATTTCGATAATGATCTATCAGTTTACACTGATAATCAGGATAATAATGCCTACAACACTAAGCACACCCTTGGTTTCTTGCATTTAATATCAGATAGTCCGGACTTTTATCCGAAATTTGCATTAAGAAAAAAGGATATTGATGAGTTTGGGGGCGATATTGAACACCATAGAAATGAACAAATTTATCAGATAAATGACTATGAGTGCTCACGAAGCCTCTGGGCTCTATATAAGTGGATCAATGAATCAACTGATAAAATTTTAAGCGACAGAATCGGAGTAGAACCAGGAGATATGCACAGATTAGTCGAGGTATCCGAATGGCTAGCATACTCTTTGTATGAGGTTGCGAAAGTAATGAGGCGGAACGATTTACTTGTAGAGATTCATGACCTGCGTCTTCGCATAAAGTACGGCGTAATGGAGGAACTACTGTCCCTTGTAGAATTAAAGGGGATTGGCAGGGTTAGAGCAAGGTCTTTATACGGAGCAGGTATAACAGACCTTTCCAAGATTGCAGATGCCTCCGAAGCACAGCTTTCTGCTATTTCAAATATTGGCGCACTAACAGCAAAAACGATTAAAGACCAGCTAGGAAACAAAAATTAGTAAAGAACAAGCTACTGACCGATTTACTTGTAAAAGATAGAAAGAAATGCTCAATCTCGATTTCTGGAATGATATTATAATCTATGGGGCAACTGTATCTTTAGTATCGTTTTTTCTAGTCTTAGTATTGACTCCTCGTCTAATTAAACTATTAATTGTCAAGGGACAGGTAGTACAAGATTATCACAAATCTGACCGGCCAAGCGTCCCAAGGCCCGCTGGACCTGCAATGGCTATTGGGATAGGAATTGCGGAGATAGCACTCTATGTACTCACTGGAGATGTCAGAGTTCTTGCAATTCTGCTCACATCCATGATCGCTTTTGTAATTGGATTGATAGATGACAAGAAAGTCATGCCAGGATGGTTCAAACCTGTTGCATTGATCGCGGCTGCTCTCCCATTGATAGCAATGGGTGCTCATGATAATTATCTGAATCTTATATTCGGTACCGCCTATATCCCGCTTCTATACATTCCGCTCATTATAATCATCCTTCCTATTGTTGGAAATACCATCAATTCTATAGATGTCTTAAATGGTGCCGTTAGCGGATTTATTATTATTGCCTCTATACCGCTGTTGATCAGTATCGCCCTCTTTGCAGACAATGTAATCTTTATCGCCGCGCTACCGTTAGTTTTCGTAACACTTGCATTCTATAAATATCACAAATATCCAAGTAAAATATTTCCAGGCGATTCCGGCACATTATTGCTTGGTGCGTTGTACGGAGCAATTGCCATAGCAGGCAATTCGGAGATTATAGGAGTTATTGCATTGCTTCCAGCAGTCATGAACTCATTCCTATTCCTCTCCAGCGTCAAGAAAGTCGTGGAGCACAGAGAGGTGAAATCCCGCCCTACCGTATTGACTGATGATTTCAAGTTGGCTGCGTCATCAGACCGAAATGCACCTGTAACATTATTAAGGCTCATTCTCACAGGGGGTCCGTTACCAGAGACCAAAATTGTACACCAAATATTCATCTTAGCGGCATTTTCGTCAGTTTTGTCATTTGTTTCAATCATTATGCAATACTTCTTTCAGGGGTTGTACTAATACGAGGTCCATAGCACTCATCTTATTTATTTCAATGGTATGGGTAATGATTCTAGTAGTTTGCGCATTTTTAATAGTTTTTGTTGCTCCTATTCAATTTGTCTTTTTGGAGGAACCATATGACAGGTTGCTTATTTCTCTCATTCAGGCTTTTATGGCCATTGTTGCTGTCGTAGTTCTCGTGTTCGCGCTATCGAAATTAAAAAAGTTGTTTATACAAAAACAGCTCAAACTAAAGTGAGAAATAAAAAATGAAGGCCGATGAGATGGTATGAAATGGGATGATATGAAACGGGAAGGACTAAGACGCTATGAGATGATACCAAAGACTAACCGATTAATTAACATCATCCCATTACCATATTACCTCAAAACTGCTATAATACGTCAAGAATCAAACCGGACAGTTGTTGCTTGACGACCGCTGACAAGTGTAAATAGAAGTCATAAAGAGATAAGGATCGAATGGGCGCACGGGTGTAACAATTTTAAGAGAATCAGCTGATACTCCTCTATATGCCAATATCCGGCGAAGATAACGATGACGAAGTAAAGATCACTTTTGAAAATCTAGATTCTAATACGGAAGACAATGAGGATGCTCAAGACAATAGCGAAATCTACCCGACTGAACCATTAAGAGTAATCCGAGAACAGATTGTTAATGTAATCCCAAACCCGCTATCTGAAGAAGAGGAAGACGAGGAAGAGGAAGATGACGAGGAAGAACTAGAACGGCAAAAAAAAGTATTAGCATCTATGTCCCAACAACTAAAAAAACAAACGATTTTGATGCAGAAAATGGATGAGGACATAGAAGTCCTACAAAGCCGCATGAATAGTATGACAGATCAGCTTCAAACAATAAGCTTCATCAAATCTGAAGTAGAATCATTACCTAATCGAATTGATAGGAAGTTAAATAAAAAGGGAAAACTTGTTAATAGGACGAAAAATATTGACAAGAAAAAATCGTCATCCTCCATAAATAAAGTGCGAAAAAAATTGACAAAAAAGTTTTCTCATAGGAAAAACAAGCGAAAAAATTGAGAGCTATTATCTAACTCTAAGTTGTTTTATTCACCTATAACTTTTACCAATACCTTTTTGTTTCTACGACCATCAAATTCTCCATAAAAGATTTGCTCCCAAGGCCCAAAGTCTATTTTTCCATCGGTAATAGCGACTATGACTTCACGCCCCATAATTTGTCGTTTTAGATGTGCGTCTGCATTATCTTCTCCGGTTTCATTGTGCCGATATTGGTCAATCGGTTCTTGAGGAGCTAACTTTTCCAACCATTCTTCGTAATCGGAATGCAGGCCTTTCTCGTTATCATTAATAAAGACACTAGCCGTAATGTGCATGGCATTTATCAAACAAAGGCCTTCCTTTATTCCACTTTTTTCAACTATTTTCCTCACGTCCGGGGTGATGTTGACAAATGCACGCCTTGTAGGAGTGTTAAATGTAAGATATTCTGTTTTGGATTTCATCTTGTTTGAAAAAAAATCAATGATATGTCTATTATAATCTTAGCAAGCCCTGGAATATTCGACGTAGTTGGCGAGCACCCAGAGCCCGTCTTGGCAAAGGTGTTTAGATATGAGAAATGCGCTCCCTTGGGAGAATCAATGTATAGCGGTGTAGTATATACCACATCCACCATAGACAAGAGATAAATCGAGAGACTACCGCACCTTGACATATATTGATGCAGTTTTGCAAATGTGTTAAAGACTCTA
>JBPCNB010000607.1:0-2359 GCA_051001675.1 Nitrososphaeraceae archaeon
GGCAAATAATCTTCCAAAAATGCCTTTACTCCAAGACTGCCGGCCCCAGGTCCACCGCCTCCATGAGGAGTTGAAAATGTTTTGTGCAAATTTAAGTGAATAAAATCAAATCCCTGATCAGCAGGCCTGGTGATCCCTAACATGGCATTCATATTTGCACCATCGCAGTACATTAGAGCCCCATTTTTATGGGCAAGTTCGCTTATCTCGACAATCTTTTCTTCATAAAGTCCAAGCGTATTTGGATTTGTCAGCATCACTAACGCAACATCGTCTTTGAGCAATTCTCTGAATTTGTTTATATCCATATTACCTCGAGCGTCTGATGGAATGGTTATAGTCTCAAATTTACACATGCTTGCTGTTGCAGGATTGGTTCCATGAGCAGAATCAGGAATAATTATTTTTGTCCTTTGTTTTTCATTTTCATGGTTAAAGTATGCTTTAGTCATCATAACCCCCAGTAGTTCGGCTTGTGCTCCGGCCGCAGGTTGCAGAGAAAAAGCATTCATGCCTGTTATCGTCTTCAAATCTTGTTCTAATTCCCACATCAATTGCAATGCACCTTGCACACAGTCTTCGTGGGAAAGTGGATGTAAATTCTTGAACCCATCGAGGCTTGCCATATTTTCATTTACTTTGGGATTGTACTTCATAGTACAGGAACCAAGAGGATAGAAACCCAAGTCAATACCAAAATTCATTTGAGACATGTTAGTATAGTGTCTAACAACTGTAAGTTCACTTACATCTGGAAGTGGCAGTTCCTTTCTGAGCAAATTGTGTGGGATTTCGGTTAGAATAGATGTACTTCTAATTTCTTTAGTGCTATTATTATCATCATCGTCGCCGTTATTGTTTTTGAAATCCGGGACATGTTTCGAAGTTTGTTCGTCGTATTCAAATATTAGTTTCATTTTCTTCTTTTCCTTCCTTTGGATACCGTCTCCTTTGTTATGGATGCAAAAGATGTAATGTCTTCTATTGAGTTAGTCTCAGTGCAGCAAATTAAGATTTTATCTTCTCCAAGGTCAATACCACCAAGAATTCCATTTTCAAGTAGCTTTGATAATATCTTGTTACTAGAGCCTGGAGGGGCTTGCATTATAAATTCGTTGTAAAATGGTTTTGTATTTAGAGCAGTAAGACCCGCGTCCTTCAATTTTTCTTGTAGTAGATGTGCCTTGTTATACGACAACTTTGCAACGTTTCGAAGTCCGGTCCTTCCCATAAGAGACAAATAAATCGTCGAGGCTATAGCCATAAGCGCTACATTCGTAGTGATGTTGCTTGTCGCTCTTTCCCTTCTGATATGTTGTTCACGGGCCTGAAATGTTAGCACAAAGCCCTTGTTTCCTTTTGAATCAGTCGTCATACCGCAAACTCGCCCCGGGATTTTTTTTAACAAAAAGTTCTTGACTGCATTAAAGCCAAGGTAAGGGCCTCCGAAATTTATTGGGATGCCAAATGACTGGCCTTCACCTACTACGATGTCAGCACCATAGTTTCCCGGTGCTTCGAAAAGTGCAAGAGAAGTAGGCTCTACAACGCATACTACAAATAAAGCCCCAACCTTATGTGCTTGCTCAGCTAGGTATTGTAAATTTTCGATATTTCCGTGGTAATCTGGGTTTTGGGCTATAACGCACGACGTATTCTCATTAATCTCATTTGCGATTCTGAGATCTGCGCCCTCACAATATGTTTTTAGAACTTTGAGATATTGAGGATTAACTCCATCTTTTATGAAAATAGAACTCCTTTCGTTGTAAGACGAAGACAACAGTGCTGCCTCTGCCAGCGCAGAAGAGCCATCGTAAAGAGAACCATTGGCCACATCCATGCCGGTAAGAAGACAGATATACGATTGAAATTCGTACATTGCCTGAAGAGTTCCCTGGCTCATTTCTGCCTGATATGGAGTATATCCTGTTAGAAATTCTCCACGCAGTATCAAATGATTTACTGCAGCTGGAATATAATGATTGTAGGACCCAGCGCCGATAAAGTATTTCATAGGCTTGTTTTTTTGAGACAGGCTGTTCAGATGGTCAACTAATTCAAGTTCGCTCATAGGCTCAGAGAGGTCTAGCTTATCATTAAGTAGTGGCCTCAAACTCCGAGTTAAATCGTCTATTGAGTTTATGCCAATCTGCCTGAGCATCTTTTGTTTGTCCTTTTCAGTTGTGGGAATGTAATCCAATTAAGATCAGTATCTTTCTAGCCTGTCTAGATGCTTTGCCCGTTTGCTTGACTGTTTCTATTCTTATGCTCTTCTTGTCCTTCGTAACTTTTCTTCGCTTCTTTTTCTTGATTATCTTTTTTATCTCGATTTGTTTCACCAACAAACTCATTATAC
>JBPCNB010000608.1:0-2430 GCA_051001675.1 Nitrososphaeraceae archaeon
ACATCACAGAGTTAGAGACATTATGTTTAGTGATAAAACGCTGCATAATGTGAAGATGTCTAAAGTAATAACGTATTTTCTAAAGTTTATCGATGATCTATATGATATAGTGGACAAGCATCTTGACACGAAAAATATACGGCAAGAAAAACTAGGCAAACTTCGTCAAAAATACATGAAAATAACAAAAGATCATGGTGCTGAGATCAAAAGCATATCTTATATAAGTAGAGACGAGTCTTTTCCGTATATTTTCGAAAATGCAGATTTTTCAATGGAATCTATAAAGGCTTCAATTAGGGAAGGCGAATTAAAGACCAATCATGCTCTACAGAAGATGGAACTAAACAAAAGAAATTAGAAAGCCTTGCATTGTTCATGATATTGATAGGTCGATCTGGGCCTTGAGTAGTCTCCCGTTTCCCACTAGAGTTTTTATATAAAAAAAAGTTAGTTGGGATGAATTTGGTCACGTAGCAGCATCATTAAATCCTCAGTTGGTGCTTTATTATTGACCAAGTTATCCAGATCCGAGAGTGCATTTTGACTCTTGTCAGGCACTCCCCCCCCGACCGACAAATATCGGAATGCCTACGCTAAGGATGATGACTATTTACCAAAGAAGGCCTTAACGTTTGGTCTATACAGATAATAGATAACTATACCATGTATAATTATACTCACTATTGCTCCAATATTCCCAACCGCAATCGAAGCAATAGCCAATATTATACCTATCACTGATAGTATCAGGGTAATAGTCCAAGCCCATCTCTTACCCTTCCATAAGCCATAAGCCATAACAAGATATGCGATACCTAATAGCAAAGATATGATACCAGTTGCTGCTGACAGTCCACCGAAATCAGATACGAAGGGAGAGGCTACAACTCCCGCAATCCCTGTGGCAAGAAATACTATTCCACCAATTGCTGTGAGTATTGCTATTAGTGTAACGCCCAAAGGTCGCTGTTTTTGATTTTCCATATAATTTTCTGTATCAGAGACGATAGGATTTGCTGGGATATAATTTAGAGAGACAAACTTTTTAAATTACATGTTCAACAAAGTTAACTTAATCTGATGCGAGCACTTAGACTAATAGACACACCTCCCGAAACTATAACCAAATAAAATCGTATAGACGCAGTAACTACCGTAACAATGCTATCCTAAGCTTGCATTACACTATTTAATAAGTCTCGTTAAAATTGCTTGGGATTCATGGGAAAAAGGTTGAAATCATACTTAATTTCGATAAAGCAATTATCTGAGAGAATTAAGAATGGAGATATATCTCCTGTAGATTTGGTCGAAGTCTGTGTTGACAGAATCAAGAAATTCAATCCCACAATTGATGCATTCATCTCCATTAATGAGAAAGATGCTTTATACAAGCAAGCTCTGATGGCCGAAACCGAGATAAAGAGAGGAAAATACCTTGGACCACTACACGGCATTCCCTTTTCGATAAAAGATATCTTTTGTGTTAAAGGTATTAGATGTACTGTGGGTTCAAAGATACTATCCAAATATATCGCTGATGCGGATTCAACTGCCGTCAACAGAATGAAAAAGGCAGTTGGCTATTCTCATTGGTACAAATAACCTCACGAATTTGAGTGTGGAATAACTGGCATAAACCCTTTTTATGGTTCCTCGAAAAATCCCTGGGATAGCTCTAGAATTTCTGGCGGAACTAAGCTTAGTCGATGTTGATGATTCAGGAGACTGTATCACACAAGCACAAGAAAAGCCTAACGAAGAATCTGCTTCTAATGATGTCCCTACTCCGAACCCTAATCCTAATCCTAATCCACCAGTAGGTCCTTTCTTTATCCCTCGTCAATAACGTCATCAACCATAAGCATATCTGGATAAAGAAATATCGAAGCTGGGGTGTTGCCTTGTTTCTTCTTAGGTGTATCGTGTTCTACTTATCGATATTATGATGCCGAAGATGGATGGTTTTGTGTTGTACGAACGGTTAGAGACCGTAGATCCTGGTATCAAAGTATGTTTCTTGACAGCTAGTGAAATGTATCGTGAAGAGATTAGAGAAGTGGGACATCGTACGTTAAACAAGGATCTGTTTCTTCAAAAGCCAATATCCACTGAGGATCTAATACGAGAAATAAACAAGAAGATAAACTCAACTTGATAGGCAATAGAGGAATCAATGTAGGGGAAAACCGAAATCCCTTGGTATGCTTTTGTCTTCACAAACAAACTAACTTATCTCATACGTCTATAGCTCATGGCGTGCCAGGTGTAGGGGAAGAACATGAATCAAAATGTTAGCAATAGTCATAGCAGTAGGAGATTCCCCTCTACACCATTTAGATAAATAACTACAAGCACAGATAAGTAGAGTGTGAAACACATTCCAGGTACTTTTTTTAGTTAGTGTATTATAGGTTTATTCTAGAC
>JBPCNB010000609.1:0-1172 GCA_051001675.1 Nitrososphaeraceae archaeon
TCGCAGGCCATAGTTCTCAGTTTCTTATATGAAGAAATGTTATGTTGCTTTTTGATTATGAATTTTGTAAAAAATAACATACAGACTATAAAATATTTGATTTTCCAGATATCTATATAGCAAACTATCCGAGACTCATCGATCAGAAACAGGGTCTGTAAGTAAATAATGAAAGGTGTAAATCCCAAGAATCACAAAGAATTACAAGTATTATGAGTTTCAAGGCACAAGAAGAAAGCCGTACTCGTCATAAGGAATCAAGACAGACAGAAAATGTGCTTGTGTTACAGGGAGGAGGTTCTCTAGGGGCATTTGCGTGTGGCGTATTCAAGGCTTTAGTAAAAAAGGATATAAGAAGAGATATTGCTGCTGGCACATCCATGGGAGCTGTAAATGCGGCCATAATTGTTGGAAGTAAAACTGATCATCCAGAAAAAGACCTTGAAGAGTTTTGGTTAGAAATTGCAGAGAGCAACCATACGATTATTCCTGACACTTATCTCCTTGATTATGACAGTATCAGCGGTAGGTATATCCCAAAGCGAATATCTTCTGCTTCAGCCAACGCCGCGATATTTGGGGTACCAAAAATGTTTGTTCCAAGATGGTGGAGTTTACAACCTACTGATCAGGGTATACTATCGGATGGTGAAAAAGATGGACCACAACCACCGCATTTTACTGATCCAAGAAGCTGGACTTATGTATATGATCATTCTCCTCTTGCAAAGACTCTTGACAAATACGTTGATTATAAAAAGCTTAATCTAGCTGCAACTAAAGAAGAACTGCCACAAATTCGTCGCATTATAATAACAGCAGTAGACGTCATGACTTCTCGACCGCTTATATTCGATAACACCAAAATGGAAATCAAAGCAAAACATATCTTGGCTAGCTCTGGATACCCCATATACGGATTTCCCTGGGTTGAGGTTGAAAAGGGATTGTATGGGTGGGATGGCAGTCTGCTTAGCAATACACCTGTAAGAGAAGTACTTTCTGCATCTCCACGAAATGACAAAAATATCTTTATTGTAGAGAACTATACTCGAAACATTCACAGACTTCCTTCCAACATGGCAGAAGTCGAAAGCAGAGCCAAAGACATACTATTTAGTGACAAGAACATGGAAAATATCAAAATGTCCAAACTTATTACAAGACAAATC
>JBPCNB010000610.1:0-2596 GCA_051001675.1 Nitrososphaeraceae archaeon
CCTCCAAACATTCTGACCTCGTTAAAGCAATGACTGGTGTTGACACGGCATTCTATCTGATTCATTCCATGGAAGGTTCCTCAAAAGATTGGAAAAAATTTGCAGAACGTGATCGTAGAGCAGCAGAAAATTTTGCCAAAGCAGCATCAGAATGTAACGTAAAAAGAATCATATATCTAGGAGGATTAGTTCCTGACGAAAATGGGCGGCATAGGCAGGAAGGACTGTCTGAACATATGAAAAGTAGAATCGAGGTTGGAGAAATTCTGAAAACATCCTCTGCTAAGGTTACGATCTTTCGCGCGGCGATTATCTTGGGTCAAGGTGGAGGCTCTTTTCAGATGTTGCAGTATCTTGTAGAGAGACTTCCACTTATGATATGCCCAAAATGGGTTTTGACAAAGTCGCAACCTATAGCACTTGACGATGTTATCAATTATTTGATTAAATCTATTGAATCAAAGGAAACAGAAGGTAGGTCTTTCGATCTGGGCGGACCAGATATAATGACGTATATAGATATGATGACACGATATGGAAAAATGCTAGACAAATCTGTAAAAATATTAATCATTCCTTTTCTAACCCCAAAATTGTCTTCGTACTGGATTGATCTTATTACTCCTGTCAAAGCTTCTCTTGCAAGACCCTTAATAGAGAGCCTCAAGCATGAGGCAATCGTAAGAGAAGAATCTGTTAAGAATATTATTCCATTTCGACTGAAAACATTTGAGGAAGCAATAGACATAGCAAGAAAAGAGGAAAACAAACAAAACAACAATGTTTCCAAAAGAAAGGAATACGTGACGCACTCTGCAAGTAACAAAATTTTACTCGTATCATTATTGTTGCTAGCGGTGATCGGATCTACTTATTACATTCTAGACGGTAGGCCTGAAATATATAGCATGAATTGGCTTGTACTGAGTGGTATATGGTATTTTGGCATAGCGTTTTCAATCTTTTTTGTCAGAAATGGAGCGAGGCTGGGTGCTATAACTGCAGGTACGATCGGATGGTTGACGCTTGCGTTCTGGTTGATCGATAACATATATACAATTTCAGGTAATTCTCTTCTAGCCAGTTCTCCAGGCATTGAAATGACTATTAGAAATTTCATCGGAGCTGTAGTAGCAGGCCTTGTCGTTGCATCTTCACATAATGTATTTCATAAGATTAGGATTCATGAACTGTAATTATCGTCAAAGTTAGGCACCATAAGTCAGATTAGGAACCTTCTTTTATATTAGATCATACAATCCGAGTATTATGGAAACTGTAAAAAACCATCAGCGACTCTTTATACTGTATTGTTCGATTGCGGGTTTTATTAGCGCGTGGGCCATTTCTGGTCTTCTGGTTATAGTCGACATTATATCAGGCACCCCTGCTGGAACTTTTTTTGCCGTCATAGGGATATCATTAGGATTTAACGATCCGGTAGCAGCACAGTATGTAGGCTTCGTACTACATGTGATAACCGGAATGGCTGCAGGTAATGTATTTGGACAAATTTCACTATTCTGGTCAAAGGTGGCACCTTATAATTCAAAGAAAGGTCTGGTCAGCGGAATGATTGTAGGTGTCACGCTGTGGGTAGTGCTGTTTGTTCCACTGACCACATTTGGAATCCAACCAAGACTTGATTCCTTTGCTTCGTCAGCTCCTAATCAATATATTTACAACATAGCTGATGATTTTCAAGGGTTATATCCTATTATTATAGTTGGGTCACTTGGGTTTCATTTGATATACGGTGCTTTGGCTGGTTTTATTTCTGGCAGAATGGCTGAGATTGGCATATTTGTAAGAGTTAGAAATAATGCGACATTGAAGGTATAATTTTTTTAACTACCTTGAAGTTGCTATATAGGCACCAGAACCATGTTCTAGTAATTCTATATTTAACGAAAATAGAGAAGCAGAGAATGGCATAACGGCAGGTCCCAAAAATGGTATACATCAGGAACAAGAAAGTAAAAGGCATAGAATATGCATACCTAGTTCAGAGCACATGGGACTCCCGAAGGAATATGTCCAAACAACAAACCATAAAATACCTAGGTAAGGCATCAAATATAACAATTGAAGACATACCTGAAGAATATAGAAAGGATACAAAGATCCTGGCTTTTATCTCAGCGTTTAGCCCTTACCAAGAAGAAAAGGAAATACTAGTAGCAAGGATTCACGAGGAGATGTTTGTGTTTCTAACCGATTGCAGTGTCAGGGGTCTTTTGGAACTATATGAAAAATATTCCAGATTGTTTGGCTTGACTGGATTTTATGATCACCTGCTAAAACCTGTAATGTACAGGATTGAGGACTTGTGGGAGCATAAAAAATTAGACATTGCAACTGAGCATGCGAGCACCAATACTGCAATTAGCTTGATCAAGGCGATAAATGAACGGATAACCGCAAGGATTAGAACGCCTGCAATATCGTATCACTTTAATTCAGCAATTTGTACTCCTGAGGGTGAGCTACACGGTTTGGCCTGTAATATGATCGAATCCCTTCTTTTAAGTGTTGTACTTACACAGATCGGTTACATTTTTGATTACCTACATGGGTTACACTTGCTGCTTAGTCC